>NZ_CP044435.1:0-124242 GCF_016804365.1 Alicyclobacillus sp. TC
CTCCAGCTATCGGAGCGTGGGAGGAAGATACGAGCTGTTTTGTCGAGGAGATGGCGAGGTAGCTTATCGAGTGGATGGACAAGGTGGACGAGTGCAGATGCCCTGCGCCTACCAAGACTGTCCGCTTTATCAAGAGAAAAATGCAAAGAGCTGGGGCAACTCCAATTCTTCCTTCCAGAAGTACCGGTATTGGGTGCTGGCAACTCGATACGACCAGCTACCACACAACGGTGAATCTGAACAGCAGTATTCAAATGTTGCGTGCATTAACAGGCGGGGCCATTAAGATGATTCCTTGTAAGCTTCGCGTCATCCCCAAGTGGTGAGTCCGAAGGAAAGCCGAAAACGGTGTTTGTCCTACAGTTGGCATTGACGATCTGAAGTTGACGGATTTCTTAAGCAAAAAACCACTCATTGGAGCTGCTCCTGTCGTAGAACCATTCCAGAAGACGAGTTTGCCTGAAGATCTGTTCCTCGCGGACCAGGTTGTGGGTGGAGAAAAGCGGAACCTACGCTTCTCGTCGTGGCCGACAAACGGCTCAAGCAGGATCAAGAAGGTCTCACCTGGTTGTTTTTGCGCGCAGCGGATCGGGAGGGTCAGCTCATCGAAATTAGCCACTTCTGACCCGGCGCATATACAAATGGCCTCGGAGATAGGCGTTGGCAGAATCATTTACGTTCACGCCAAACAAAAAGCTGATACATGGCCAGATGTGTATTTCATTGATCAGTTACATCTGGATCAAAACGCATCTGTTGCGAGCTAAAAAGGAGTGTGGAACCTTGTGAATCGAGTTATTCTGATCGTCGTTTGACGGCCGATCCCGAACTGAGATACACCCATAGCGGTACAGCTGTGGGTGATTTACCCTAGCTGTGGATCGTCCTAGAACGAACCACATGGTGAACGGGAACCGACTTCATTCAAATTGTCGTTTGGCAAAAACAAGCGGAAGTGGTAGCTCAATACCTCAAAAAAGGCCGTATGGCTGCGGTAGATGGGCGGCTGCAAACTCGATCGTACGAAAATAAAGACGGCAAAAAGTACGTGTGGCAGAAATCGTGGCCGAATCTGTTCGATTTTTAGATTCAGGTCATCGAACGCATCTTCACGAACAAACTCTGCTGCATCTCGAAGAATACTTCACCAAACAAAGTACAGGTGCATCCTACGGGGATGATCCTTTTGGAGAACGATCCTTTTGGAGATGAACCTTCCTGATCTAGCGATGATATGCCGTTTTAAAGGAGGGAACAGAGATGGTCTATTTGACAGCTACCAAAAATGAGAAAAAAGCGATTCAAACCAAGCGATATTACGAGTCGCGAGGGATTCCTTGTGAGATTCGGAGAAACAAACAAACCTTTGTGCTCTTTACCGTTGATGACGCTATGCACAACAGGCCAAGCAACTGCGTCTAACATTCTAAATCAAAGGAGGGAGCCCCTCCTCGTTCAACACACGAGAGGGGGGCGCTCTTTCGGTGTGCAGGAATGATGGGCGTTGAACCATGGCTTATGAACCTTATTGGAAGGATGTCAAACAGATTCTGTGCATGTACTTGAGTGAACCAGAAGAACGGATCTATTTCATCAGAACATGCGCAAAGTTCGTATACAAGAACGTAATCTGACAAGGCGAACCATTATTTCCGTATTACAGTCAGGTGACATTCACGAAATGCACTCGCCTTATGGCTATCCGTTCGGGGAGCATCCTTACCAAAATTCTGACCCTGTTTTTACCATAGTCGATCACCAGCGCAGATTGCTGTAGGTTTTGGCCTTGTGTCAAAGACAAGATCGACATGGTAGATTTGCAGAATTTCGAGTGATCACGGCGATGCATTACAGTGAATATAGTCGCCATGCCGCTCGTTCTCTCTATGCTTCGGGTTATAATGAACATCATCAAACGAAGCGGGAGAGTGGTCAGAATGGAAAGAGGGAAGAAAAATCGTGAAAATGACTGAACAAATTCAAAACGTTCAATTCATCAACTTTCCGGTATATATCGATGAAAATAACGAAAAAATGTATGGCCTCTTTGAATATGGCTTAGCAGAATACATTGCTAGAAAACTTCACAAACAGCTCGTTCTGCGGTGGTCGTAGATTTTGACGCACTGGATGTGGAATCTTTGAAAGAAGAAATCAAGCAAAACTTACAGATCGAATCCAAAAAGACAAAGGAAGAGGAAGAGTATTAGAGGAACAATTGCTCGAATCCCTTTTCTCTAGTCCATGAATTCCTGACTCAAACCAAATTCGACTTTAGAATGGGATGACCTGAAAAATAGCCATCCCATTGCAGTGTTAGCTGCGCTACACAAGACCAGTACGAAATAAGGGGAAATCCTTAGATTTGTGCTGGTCTTTTACATTCAAACCCGTCCGTGCGGGATATGCCAAGTCCCGCACGGCTACGTGGGGCTTGGTGTCTTTCCAAACCACTTGTAGAAGGGTCGATGGATGATGAAACTCATGCAAATTCATGTGGAGAATTTCCGCTGCTTCGAACAGGAAACGGTTTCGTTTCAGTCCGGTGAAAATCGTATTCTCGCTCACAATGCCCAAGGGAAATCGACATTGATGGAAGCGGTCGTGTGGTGTCTTTATGGCACCGCATTAGGCAAGAAGAACGCGGATACCCGCCTTCTGCGTCGAGGAGCCAGGTCCATGAAGGTAGAGACGGTCTGGCAAAATCTGCAGGGACAATCTCTGACGATATTGCGAATCAAACCTGAACAAGGGCGGTACAGCTGCTCGTCAATGGCAACAGGCCCAAACCGGGGCGGTGGAAGGATGGTTTGGAGAACTTCAAACGTTCTTATCGATTTTCTCTCCTGGCTATTTCAGTGCTTGGAACCGAAAGAAGCGAAGCTTGTACTGGACGTGTCAGTCAAGTCGATATCGAACAAGTCCTGGAAGCTCTTCTGCCGTCAGAAAGAACCTATTTATCCAACGTTCATTTTGGGATGGGTTGGATTCGGCGGATGTGCTGCTCAAGACCCTTCGATCCGAACTCAAGAGCATGAAGAAGAAGCCTTGCGCCTAGAAGGTGCCATAGAGAGTTGGAAAGCGAAACTGGCGGAACCGGAACCCGAACCCTTCCAATCCACGCTTGGGGAAGCTAAGTTAGCCGAGATCGCGGCTACCCAAAAGGAGTTGACCCGTTTGGAACTTCTTTTGGAAAAAGTGCCGCAAGAAATCAAGGAACTGCAAACCCGTTTGCAACAAGCTCGCTCATACATGGAAGTCAAACAGCAGTTATTGCCAGACATCGATGCCAACTGTCCAACGTGTCATCAGCCATTGCCGAAAACTCAGCAGAAATCGCCAAAAACAAGCGCAACGCCCATAACGCAAAGTACAGGTTCTCCTGAAGAGTATTTCAGGAAGAAGGAGAATCGCTCAAGGCAAAAGATCGAACAACTGTCCAGCCGGAGCATACGCGTCAACTGCGAGAGAAAATCCAGCAAATGAAACAAACATTGGCACATTATGCTGCCTTAGTTGAAGCAGAAAAGGCGCAATGGTGGAGTATCAGTCAAAGAAGATGATGTGGGACTACGCTCGTCAAAGCAGTGAACAAAACCAGCATGAGTTGGAACAGGTCCTTCATGAACTGGAGAAAATCAAGCAAAACATTCAGGCTGTGAAAAACTTTAAGTGGCGTTATGTTCAGATCCAGCACAAACAACTCAATGAGCCACTCGTACACACGCACATAGAGCTGTACACGGTCAATGAAGACGGGGAAATCAAGAAGCGTTTGGATTGACTTGGAACGACAAGCCCTATCGCACACTCTCCACTTCCGAACGAGTGCGGTGCGATCTGGAGATATCGAGAACTGCTCATGGTCGCTTGCCGTACGGAAGTGTTGCCGGTTATGTCGACAACGCAGAAAGCGTCGAACATCTAGAGATGGAAACATTTGCTGACAATGGATCGCCGCGTATGTATCGGATTGTCCATTGACCGTCATTCATCCGGACAACACTTCATTGAAAAAAGGTGCTTGATATGAGTATCCGATGTGGTTCCAAGCGGACGACGAAACCCTATTGACTCACATATTGCGTCATTACCTCGATGGTACCTTAAGTGACATCTTTACGGCTCATCGAGGTCAACTGGAGGATGGGAGGTCTACGATGAAATCGACGAATCCAACGTACAAGGAACATGCCGTCAAGAGATTAGTCGAACGACATGTACGATTGACGTCGTGACCAACGTCGCAAAACACGGCGTCACGGTCCAACGAAACAAAGCAATTTGTCATGAAACGAGGCGAATGGGATGACCGCCCATCCATGTGGTGGTCGATCAGAAACTGAATGCGATTGTCACGCTCTATGTGGCCAAACGAATGGGAATCTGGTGTATGGTTCGCCATTCCAGACGACACCGTGATCCTTTCGGATTTCAAACTCTGTCTGTTGAGGCGGTCACCCTTGAAAAAAAACACGGCCGTGATATGCTGCACGCTTTGCGGAAAACATTTTTCTCGGGAGACAGCATGGAACGATCCGGATGGACATCTTTTCTGCTCGTCAAATTGTCTAAACCTTCGTCTAAGATTCACGCCGGACGAAAGGAAACCTCTATAGAAAATGAGCTGCTTCACGCCCGACCACGCGGGACATCTTTTACCGTCCCCGTGGTAAGGGGCGGTATGAAGGAGCGAAAGAATTTGAACGAAAAAGTTCAGGATGCCTTAGAACGTTGGAGGAAGGACTAAACGCTCTTGTCTGAAGATAAGTGGAAGAGTTATTTGCGTTTCAAGCCCAATTTCACAGCTATAGTTTTCAAAACACCCTGCTCATCCTTTTTCAGTGTCCGCATGCCAGGCGTGTGCCGGATATCAAGCGTGGAAGAAGCTTGGACGGCACGTGCGTAAAGGTGAAAAAGGGATCACCATCATCGCACCGATGTTGGTGAAAGAAAAGGATGATGAGACCGAAGAGTTAGGCAAAATCGTTCTAAAAGGATTTCGCGGTGCTACCGTCTTCGATATCTCTCAAACAGAGGGCGAGCCTTTACCTGAAATCCCCATCCACCGTCTCCAAGGCGCATGGGAAAACTGGCCTACAATTCGACAGCCTGTCCGTTCCTATCGAAGAGAAAGACGATTTAAAAGGGCAAACGTGCTTCTATACAGATACACGAAGTATTGCATTGCTCAAAAGTCTGATGAACGTCACATAGAGCAAAACCTTAATCCACGAATGGCGCATGGACTTCTACATGTCCCTTCTGAGGAAAGGTTGTGAACACAAAATTCGAGAATTAGAAGCGGAATCGGTGGCCTTTGTCGTAGCCGACGCACTGGGATTGGATACATCCTCGTATTCGTTCGGATATATCGCTCATTGGTCAGGAGAAAACGCTCTAGATCAGCTGAAGGCAAGTGGATGCGCATTCAAAAAGCGGGAACCGCATTTTGGATTCAATCCTCCCAACTTGCTACAGCAGCCAGTTAACTGAGCGTCATTCAATGTGTGGAGCCGTATCCTTTTTTGAAAAACGTGCACACTGGAGGTATCGATATGTCAGAACGGGCGAAAGAAGTGAGCCAAATGGAAGACGAACTGCAATCCATCAGCGTCAACCAGCAACGTGACGGAAATGCCTTGGTGCTCATTAGCAACCAAATTCAACAGATGAACAGCAGTATCATGAACGTTTAATGCCATGGAAAAAAGTATTAACGAACGGTTTAATGCCATGGAAAAAAGTATTAACGAACGGTTTAATGCCATGGAAAAAAGTATCAACGAACGGTTGATACCGTGAATCGTCGCATTGATGATTTGAAAGAAGATATGGACAGACGTTTTGAAGCTGTAGACAAACGTTTGAAGCGGTTGAGAAACGTTTTGAAGCCGTAGACAGACGTTTTGAAGCGGTTGAGAAACGAATCGATTCGCTCGAAAACAAAATGCTGCAAAGCCAGGATTTCTCTGGGATTTTAGGATCGGTTATACTCCTTTACTCGGAGCGCTGCTGAACCAACACATTCATATTTTTTAACGAAGGAGAGTGAACCCTCCGTCTGAACGTTAGAGCGAGGGACACCCCCGTCCGCGTAAAACAGACGGGGATATAGATGAGAAAGGATGTGAATCACGTCATGGATGAGAAGGAATGTCTCAACAGCAAAATCAATTACTGATGATGCCATGGATGCATTAAGTGATCAGATAAAGATGACGAATCAGCGCATTGATGATTTGCGTGGAGAACTCACTTCCTTCAAAGATGACGTGAACAAACGTTTCGATTTGATGGATAAACGTTTTGAATCCATAGATAACGTTTTGAATCTATCGAAGAAAAATTGGATAAAAGAGTGGAATCGAGCGGTCGTGATTTTTCTACCATCGCCGGTATTATGGCCACATTTTTTGTGACATATATCACTATGCGCTAAATCAGAAAAATACCCAAGGAGGTGAACCCTCCGTCTGAACGTCAGAGGCGGAGGGAGACCTCTTGTTGCTGGCGTTTTTAGACGTGAGGAAATCTGCATGAGACTAGAAGGTATCGCCAAAGCAGGTTACTACCAACGCCTATCAGCATGGTAGAACAAGTGGTTCGACGACTGAACCCAAGGAAGCGTACATTCGTCTACTTGATCCTTGTTGTGGACAGGTGAAGCACTGGAGCGATTGCAAACATTTCTCAACGTAGCTACGTATGGCGTGGAACTTGACGGTCAACGAGCTGCTGAAGCTCAAAAACGCCTTGATCAGGTCGTACATGTTGCTTTTGAACGAGCACGGATCGAAAAAGAGTCCATGAGTCTGCTATTCCTCAATCCACCCTACGACGAAGTTTCAGGCAAAAGTCAGAAGGCTGCGCAGTGAGTGGGTATTTTTAAGAGATACCACGAAGTGGCTGACACCTGGCGGTCTATTGGTATACATCATACGCGTTACGTGCTCACCAAGTCGATCATTGATAGTCTTATATTTCGGTTCACCGATATAGGTGTATATCGATTCACGGATCGAGAGTACGCGGTGTACCAACAAATTGTGATTTTCGGACAAAAACGACAGAAACCGATCACTCGAATTTCCGATCTCACAGAAGCCGATTATGTCACTCGAAATACACTTTGTGGGTAGGTAAAGAAGAAACCCAACTGCCTACAATCGATATTCAGGATGGCCGTACCTGGGGATACCCGGCGTAGAAGAACGTTCCATTCTCTTTCGAGGTCACGTCTACGACAAGGCAGAACTAGCGCAGGACTTGCTACATTCCGAGGCTTTTCAAATAGCTTCCAATATGTTGTACGGAAACGATCCCCATCACAAACTTCACCGACCATTGCTGCCGTTTCGTCGCACACACATGGCCACACTGATAGCCAGTGGAGTGTTAAACGGAGCCATTGGAGTTGATGAAAACCGACACATGGTGGTGGTATGAGCCGAAAAAAAGTCACTCGCGATATCGTCAAAAAAGATGATGGAACAGAAGTCATTGTAGATTCCGAATCTTATATCACGGCTGTCCGAACCATTGAAGCCAACGGAACGATACGAACCATCGAATAATCCCATCTAAAGGAGGCGAATCCGCTCCCAAGCACATTCTCTTGGGGCGGTAGCTTCCATAGAGATGTGCTCTGTGAAGCGGGCTAAGATGAAAAAACTCATTTTTTCTGATGATCCAACTGGATGCAAGCACACGCACATTTCACGGTCACAAAATCCACTGACCAGGATTCGAACTTTTGGCAACCGTCTCATTGATACCGACCAAAATGTTCGAGCTGTAGCAGCTAGGATTATCAAAGGTCAGCTCATTCAACAAATTCAAGACGAGCGCAAACAAAAGAGTCTGGTTACCAAGAAATATGGATATCGAATGATCGCAAAAAGCGTAGGAACATTAACACACGTGTTGTTACTTCCCAAGGCAGCCGTTGATGAGGTATTGCCCGCAGAGGAATCCCGCATATTTCTGTTGCCAGGCGAGGATAACTTGGCCAAAGTTTTTTGCAAAGATTTGCGAGCGATTTCAACTTACCCATGGTTCCTGAGTGGCAAGAAGTGTTGTGGAGACTTGTCAAACCCTGAATTTCATCCATCCGTTGGAGGTTTGGACATCAGATGCGGTCGAACAATGGCGTGGTCTTCAAGCGTTTGAACGTAGTCCGGAACTGACCGAAGAAAAGGCTTGTGAAATCTTAGGTGACTTGTTGAACACAAAGAAAATCCACTTGCCAAACGGCGTGACCAACGCACCGGCGATCGCTGATGCCGTACCAACCGACGAAAACGGGAAAATGGCTCTCACAGATTACTTGCAGGTGTATGCGCCACATTTGGCCACCACCATCGATGGAATCGCCAAACCTTTGCATGACTTGGACGATCCCATTGATCCAGCCATTGCCACGATGAGTCGCGTACCCTTTCCGGCTCAGGCCCATACCGCTCAAGCGATTTTGAAAGGTCTAAAAGAACAAAAAGGCGTGATTGTCAGTTCAGATATGGGCACGGGAAGAGTATCGTTTCTCTAGCCGTATCTCATGCACTGGCTCAAACGAGTCGAAGCGGTTTTGTTACACTTCTTTTGGTCCCAGGATCACTATCCCTAAATGGATACAGGCTGAAATCAAGAAAACACTCCCACAAGCACACGTTACCGTACTCAAAGATTGGCGAACATTAATCCAGTACTGGCGTGAGCGAGTTCAGAAGCGAAAAAAAATCGCTTGGAATTTTTATTGTTATCTCGCGATACTGCCAAAATGGGCATGCCGAAAGTGCCTGCCTTAATCTACAAAAGTCAACATATACTTTCCGATCGTACAGGTCTCAAGCAATCGGTTAAACCTATCCTTTCGTCCGTTGGGGAAGTACGGTCAGGAACCGCAGACAAAGCTCACAGAACCTTTGTCGTGGAAGACGTATGGTTATGTCCGGATTGCTATGCTGTACAGATTCATCCGAAGTCTACATCACGTGGAGACAGTCCATTGGATGCCTGGTTGATGGAAAATAAGCTCTCTTGGACAGATTTAGCCGTGGATAAAGTGAACGGGAATATCGAATGGAAGAAAAATATCACTCAATATCATTGTTGTGCCTGTGGACATAACTTGATGCGTTCTGTAGACCCGACGAAAGAAAAAGTACCGGGACTTCGAAGACGCAGACTCCAACCCGCCTGGTTTATCCAAAAGTATTTTTCAAACTGGATCGACTTGGTGATCGTGGACGAGTTGCACCAGTACAAATCACTCTCTGGACAAGGAGAAGCTATGGGGCGATTGTGGTGCTGCCAAAAAGGTATTAGGTCTGACCGGTACATTATCGGACGGCAAAGCTTCCAGCTTGTTTCATCTCTTGTGGCGCATCGATCCAACAGGACTGATTCGAGACGGCCTCGATCATAAATCACTCAATAAATTTGTCCACCTCTACGGTTCCGTGGAGCAGACAGGGCGATATGATGAAGATCAAAAAGTTTCCGCAGGTGGGAATACTTCGCGAAAAATTTTGTTCAATCCCCCAGAGAAATACCTGGTTTATCGCCCAAGTTGTTCGTCAATCACTTAGCGGATAAAACTGTATTCCTGGAATTAGGGGATTTGGGATTGCCTTTAGTGGAATTAGAAGAACGACCCATTTTCATATCGATGGATGAGGAACATGCCCTGGCTTATCAAAAGTTCCATCAAGAACTGGAAGCGGCGATGAAACAATCGTATGCCGCAGGAAATCACAATGCCTTTTCGGGATTCATTCCGGCAGTCGTCAATGCGCGAACCGGGCTGATGTTCAACAAGAGATACCTGTGAGTATCGACCAAACTATAACTTTTTTGCTCCACTTTCCGAGGATGCGGAATCGGCGAAAGAACGTCAATTAGTCGCAGACATCCGAGATGAGTTGCAAAACAACCGACGCTGTGTAGTCTATGTACGCTATAGCGGAGAGGCTGCCCAGGACGAACGTATTCACAGCATACTTCAACGTCACGGTATGGTTTCCCGTGTCATGAAAGCCACTATATCTCCGGAAGAACGAGTAGATTGGTTAGAAAAAGCGGTAAAAGACGGGGTGGAAGTTGTGATTTGCAACGCCAAACTGGTGGAAGTTGGACTGGACTTGTTGGATTTTCAAACACTCATCTTTTATCAGTTTACGGATGAGATCGCGACCATGCGGCAAGCTGCCCGACGAGCCTGGCGTATTGGACAATACCGTAAATGCAAAGTATTGTACTACGTCTATTCTCAATCCTATGAAATGGTTCAGTTTCAGCGCATGTTGGCCAAACGAACCCACGCGTTGCTTTTGGAAGGACGAATGGATCGTTCGGAAGTAGCCGCATTTGCCGAAAAAGATGAAAAATCGGCATCCGCCTATTCCATAGCTGCGTGCTTGAAAGACGTTCAAGATCTGAGTGCCAAGTGGAGAAGCATCGCAGATCGAGACATTCCTGAGGGGGTTTGGATGTTAGAAGAAACAAAATTTCAACAAGAAGTTCACGAAGCGATGCAACGATTGGCCATAGAAACCAAACGTTTGGCCAAAGTACCGTTAGAGTTGATATCTGATCAACCCGCGAACGAATGGGATGATCTGGCCCTTTTTTCAGCATCTGAATCCGCCGGGGTCATCGAAACTGTTAAGACAAACAAAGATCACGGATTCACCTTGGGCGCTTGGGCAAGACAGTTGCCAAAGAAAGCGAAAAAGGTACAAAAATCCCAAGATGAAGATCAACTGTTGCTTTTTGCACTTTGAGGATCATCCGCTCCCGAATAGGGGCGGTTTTTTTGATGCTTGACAGACAGAAAAATCTGCTAGAGAATGAAGCCATAAAGAATACCCCATAGAAAACTCCATGTCTCCACCAGTGAGACTCTAGGCTGATAATAGCTTAGGACGCACGTGGGTGAAGCGGATAGGAAGGTTCGGGTCTCTTCGGGCACCTATCGGTTCTGAGGGAAGCGGAGTAGCGACAGCGAAGAAACTTCTAGGAATCAGAACAAAAAGGCTTTAGCAGTATCCTTCGCGGAACAAAGCGGCTGCCGTGCGGTAAGGAGAAAGAGACGATCTCCTGGCTGAGATGCCAACGAGACCTGACGAGTCTGATCGAGGGAATCAGGCCCCAAGGCACAATCAAGATGGGTCAGGTGCCTTGCGTGCCTCACAAGCTTCCAGAGGACTGAATCACATCCATCCATGGGTCCGAAGCTTGGAAGAGGAGAACACGCCCGACGAAAACATGGATGGGGAAGTACCCAACGCTCCAAGAGAGCGAACCATCGAAGTGAGCGCCAAGAAACCTGGTCGGAGTAGCCAAAGCCAAGAAGCCCGCCGTCATGGAGTAGCGAGAGCGAAGAAGTGAAGGATGGGTGGAGTAGTGGAGGCAAAGAAGTCAGGTGGAGTAGCGCGAGACGCAAAAGTAAGCGTTCCATGAACTGAATGAGGGCAAAGAGCCCAACCGTGAAACGAACCACGGAGACACAAGAAGAAGTTTTTCCGACTGCGAAAAGGCAGAGGTGGAAAGGCTTATTTGTGTTTCGGTGGCTTTTTGTCGTTTCACGGAACACGGAGGAGGCGTAAATATGGATCACACTTGGGTATGGATTCTCGAAGCACTGTCGGATGCAGATTTTGTGTACCGAACAGATTTTTTGGATATCACGTTAAAGGACGTATGGTTCCCTAATATCGAGGAATCACACACCAACGCTTTGGGTGCCTAAAAAACGCTTTTTTCCTCCTGCTTGTGCAGGGACTGAGAACATCAGACCTGCTCAGTAGGGCAGGTCGAAAAGGAGCGTATCAACAGATGAAAATCGACATCAAAAAGGTAGCTTTAGTGAAAGCCTTGCAGGAATTGAAAGAGACCACCTTAGAAAAGGCGACCAATTTCGCCCGGTTCGTCAAGATCGCGGTCAACCAAGACGACTCTCGTGTCGATTTCACCACGAGTAACATGGAGGCTACGACACGCGTGACCGTATGGGAAAGTGCCATGAATACCCCTGTCACCATTCACCAATCCGGTGAGGCCGTTGTGCCGTACAAAATGTTAGCCGATATGGCAACACGCAGCCACGATACACTCACTCTCTCCACCGAAAAGACCAAGTTAACCATACGCACTGGCAAAACTCACATGGAACTGGCTGGAATCGATCCAAAAGATTTTTTGGCGTATCAATACCAGGACGATGAGAGAGAAGCCTTTCGAGTACCCGCCTCTAAACTGAAAGCGCTGATCCAGTACACAGCGTTTGCAGCTTCAACCAGTGAGGTGAGACCTATTCTCACGGGAGTGTACCTGGTTGCTGAAAACGGTCAGTTGAAAGCTTCAGCAACGGACGGACTGTGCTTGAGTACCGCTTCATGTACATTGGAGAGTCTGGAAAGTGCACATCTCATCATTCCAGCCACAACATTGTCGAAGTGGGTAAAGCACTTGCCCGAAGATGACGATGAAGAAGTCCTCATCCAGTTTGGCGAATCAGGACTTCAAGTGACATGGGATGATGACAGCCATCAAGTAATGATGCGTGCGCTTTCGGGACAATATCCAGATATCAACCGACTTATCGCACAAAAACCACTCCAATACCAGCTACGACTCAACCGCTTGGAATGGCTTCAAGCGCTTGAACGTATCGGAATTTTGAGTGAATCGTCCGCTCCCCGTGTCACTTTGACATTTAGGGAAGAAGGGTGCCATGTGGAGTCCAAGTCCGAACAATATGGACAAGGCAGTGACTGGGTCGCCATTTTGGCGAAGAGTGCTCTTCCGGACTTTCCCATCACTTTCAATCCACGTCTGCTCATTAGTCAGCTCAAAGCCATGCGTGGTGAAGAAGTATTGGTGGGCATGAATGGACCGAACGAGCCTGTGTTTTTCAAAGATGGATTCACAGACTTTGACATGCTGGGACTTTTATCGCCCGTTTTAAGTCCGAGACAGCAACAACAAAGCGCTTAATACGCTCGAACTACCCGCCCTATGGCGAGGAACAACTCCTCGCCAAGAGCGAGGAGGGTAAAGGGGAAAATACGAATGAGAATCTTGTGGACTTTGTGTTTTGGACAACCCATACACTCTGTTTCTCAAAAAGGCCGTATGCGGATACAACCGATGGGCTTTCGCGAAGGAAGACGGACAGTGGCCATCGTGTATGTGGATTCTACGAACCGGGTGGAGACGATCTTGAAATCCCAATTGACATGGTGGGAAGCCATTCGATGGATGAGAGATATTCCTGTGGAGCAAGAAAAACTCACCCGTTGTACAGACGTGGCTTAACAACGACTGGGGGTTGAGCTCAAAATGAAAAAAACACTCGTGTTTGTAGAAAACCATCGGCCAGTCACGGATAGTTTGACGGTTGCAGAAGTTTTCGGGAAAAGACATGACAATGTAATCCGAGATATTCGGACAATCTTAAAAGAACTCGATGACGAATGGGGTCTCCTCAATTTTGAGGAGACTAGCTTTACACACCCACAAAACGGTCAAATTTATCAAAAATACCTTCTTACAGAAGATGGATTCACCATCTTAGTTATGGGATACTCCGGTAAAGAAGCCATGCGTTTCAAAGTGAAATACATTCAAGCATTTCGCGAATTACAAAACCAGTTGCTTCAAAAACAAATGTTACTCGAATTACCAAAAAACTATAAAGAAGCACTACTGGCTTTGGTGACTGAAGTCGAAAAAAACGAACAGCTCGAAGCGGATAAACTCGCTTTAGAGCAATGCTTGGCAGAAGCAGAACCCAAGCTGACCTACGTAGATCAAATACTCGCTTCCAAAGACACGGTTTGCATCACACAGATTGCCAAGGACTATGGACTGTCTGGAAAACGTCTTAACGCTATTCTTCACGAAGACGGTGTGCAGTTCAAAGTGAATGGTCAGTGGGTGCTGTATTCCAAATATCAACATATGGGCTATACGCACTCTCACACGGTTCAATATACACGATCCAATGGTGATCGCGGCGTCCAGTTGCAAACAGAGTGGACACAAAAAGGAAGATTGTTCATTCACGATTTATTGACAAAGCGCGGTATCTTGGCTTGTATGGATCGAGAACAGACAACAACCACTGTGATACCACTCACTTCTCGAATCAAGTAGATACGCGAATATCAGACATACACACTTGTATGCCATACCGTTATTTTAAAAGACCTGTTTCAAACCCGAGCACGGCGGGAATTTGACCTTCCCCGTGCCAAGGGGAAGGTGCAGGAGTGAGGCATCATGGAAGCATGGGATTGGGAACTTTTCTGTCCAACCTGCCACGCTGCAGAACTGGAATTCACTTCAAACGGCGACTGGGCTTGCCCTCATTGCGCTGAACTCGGTCACACTCGCCCCTTTCATACAAAAAGGGGGGCCAGTTGATGGATCGAATCCTCCACGTTCACTGGGATCAATTTGTAAACGGCTTGAAGAAATGCCCCGACGATCCCAACCAACTCACTAACTATCAAGCGGCTCAAGATCTGCTCATGCGCATCGAAAACCAAGATTTTGATGGTGAATACCTATGGAATCTCACGGATGATGTCATCGTCGCGGCTTGGCGTTTGCTATCCAATGACGACGTCTGTGATCCAGCACTGGAATATGCTCAATTCACCGTTGATGAGGACCGTTGGCCTGACTTGCTTCATCAACTGTATCGACTGAAAGCTATGTGCGATCCAAGCTTGTCGGAGGTGTTTCTATGAACGATGAGTTACTGGATCACCTATGCAGCAGTCTCTATCATCTGGAATTTTTGCGTGATGCCTTGCGCAGAGTGGCGCTACCCGAATCTTTAAATAACCTGACTTGGCCATATGGCATTGAATACAATGGTGACTGCGAAGGAATCTACGAGGGACAGCTGCGAGATCTATTGTGGTTGATACAAATGCCGATGGATTGCACCTTGACCTTAACTTCCACGGATGATGAGTTATTCGATCATTTATCGCTTGTACAAGGCGAACTATGGAATGCTGATCTTCTCATGCTCATGTACTTCACAAGTCCACAACCAGAGCAACTGGTGGAATTCCGATATTTCATCCAGTGGTTGCGACCTAAAGATCTCATCATGATCGACACAACCCACGATTCTTCTCATTTCATCTGGGGTATCACCGAACCTTCAGAAGACGAAATCATGAATGCGTGGGAAACCATCCTGCGTATTGGGGAGGTGCGGATGTTCTATGGAAACGTTGCCCACGCACGTGCATGGAGAGAGCTGCGCGGATGAGGTGATCTTGAAACTCTCCCCCAAGCGATATCCTGTGCTCGAAATCATTGAAAACGGTATACACCACTACAAAACGGTGGGATACCATGAACTGTTAAATATCTTGGATCGTTCCATCGTAGTGGAACAACTGAAGAAACCCGACGTGTCGATTGTTTCGAGTCCACCATTACCGGAGCGGACTTTGCTCGTCGATACCTTGCAAACCCAACATTGGCTCCGTTGTATCGTGACGGCGTGGCTACCGCGAATGGACTATCCTTTGATTTTTGGCGAAAAAACCTTCCTGATTCCATTTCCAGCGTTGGTGTATCAAGTCACTTACGAGATCACTGGTAAGCAGTCGCGAAAAATCCACCATTTGCGTCTGGCTGTATCGACAGATGATATCATCACTCATCAAAGCCAACTCTACCGCTACCCCTTCTCCAACGTATATCCCAGCGGACAAGTGTGTTGGAACGGCTTGCCGAGCAGGGTAGGCGAATTACATCAGATGGCACCACAATCGGTATTTTCTTTTCTGGCAACACCCAATAATCACGATTTGTATGGCGTGGGGCGTTCTCACAACGCTCCCCATACCGAATACGAAGATTTTTTGAACGCCGTTGTACAGGAGGGAGTACGCCCGGAATGGCTCATCCCGATGGGCATGGACGTCCAAACGTTTCATCAAAAAATCAAAAACCACTAACCAAGGAGTGATTTGTATGACAACCAACCAATCTTCTCTCTTTGATCTCTTGCCTGAGGAAGAAGCAAAAGCTTTCAAGAGCGACGAACCAAGAGAGCCAAAGAAAAAAACGAAAACCACTGCGCCAGCGGCATCGAAAGAAGAGACTGAACCGGAAGTCTATGATATCGATCGCGTCGTCTACTATGCCGGACATCGAATCGACGTACCTGGACGAGATATGAAACTCGAAGACGTTCGCGCCTGGCTGGAACCACAGTTTCCAGAGCTCACAAAAGAGCGTTGTGAGCTGGTCTACGACAAAACCACAGGGCATATTGTGCCTGTACTGAAAGCACACAAAAAAGGCGCAACACGTGGAATTTTGGTCTATACCGAAGTCCCTCAACCCGAACCTCCCGTGTATCATCTGTTGGATGAGGAAGGAACGGTGTGGGAAGTGCGTACGACGCAAACCGGAAGATTTCAGGCACCTGTCAAAGGTCAATACGCGATAGGATTCCCTGGATGCAATCTGGCCGTTCCCCGTATTCCAGTTCGCTGTTTAGCGGATATTGTGACGCGGTTTCAGGCAGATCCGGATGTCGAACATCTCGCATATATTCTGTTCGACCGCCGTCACAACGCCTATGAAGTGATGTGGCCAAAGCAACGCTCCAACTCGGTCTCTGTGATTGGCGAAGGTTTTATGGAAAGCGAGGATCTTTTCGTTGTCGCGCAGATACACTCACACGGACAAATGCCTGCGTTTTTTAGCAGCACCGACAACGAGGACGAGATACGTACTGGACTTTATGGCGTGATAGGTGATTGTCAAAACAAACGTCCTACTTTACGCTGGCGCATGTCCTGTGGCGGGAACTTCTGTATATTGCCCGCACAAGACTATTTTGATGGCGATATCGAGCCGTGGGTGGTCACCTCATCCCTGCAAAGGGAGGGGATAATTCTATGCTGAAGCCTGTGCGGGTGATCGATCCTCATCGATTGCAATCCATCGCACTCGTTGGTGTTGGTGGAACAGGCGGGTATGTCTTGCAGCAATTGGCCCGCCTGCTCTATGGACTCAAAGAGCAAAGGACGTCCACTCCGGACGTCCTGCTCATAGATGGAGATACCGTGGAAGAGAAGAACTTGCTGCGCCAATACTTCTTGCCACAAGATATCGGCAAGAACAAGGCATCCGTGTTAGCAGAACGATATGCACGTGCCTACGGTTTGCCGATTTCTGCCTATCCACACTACCTAACACGCGAAACATCGCTAGACGATCTGGCTATCCAAAACGGCAGTGTGGTCGTAGCTTGTGTAGATAATGGCAGTACTCGGCGTATTCTGCACGAAAAACTGTCCCAATTGAACCATGTCGTTTCTATTGACAGTGGCAACAGTGCTGTCACTTTGCCGGAACATCCTGAACATTTGGATCGATATCAACTGGCCCACCTTAAAAACAGCGGTTGGGAAGGACAGGTCGTTGTTGGAGTGCGGTCTCAAGGACAAACCGTCTTGCCGTTTCCTGGTGAAGTTTTTCCCGATCTCATGGAAGAAGACCAACTGCCAACCGAAGTGAGCTGTGGGGAAGTGTCGGTATCCAACCCGCAGCGCCTGATGACCAATCTCATGGCAGCCACGACAGTCATGATGATCCTGCACACCTTGTTGGCCGATGGAACCATCCTACATCACCGCACCTTTTTTGAGGCCAGGCGCGGTTGGATGCGAAGCGATGCCGCTGTGGAGCAGATGCTGGAAGTTTCGGTGTGAAATGAGAATTGTTGAGTCTTTCACCATCCTTTATACTGAATGCAGGGGAGTTTTTGTGATGGCAAAACAGGATATCTTAATGAAAGTACTCACGCGTTCTCTCTCTGGTGGAGCCTTGGAGATTTTGGGCATTCGCGGAGTGGAGTTGAAAGAACCATTCATCACGGAGCTTCCTGCCAACACGCTTCACATGGATCGTGTATGGCGAATGGCGAATCAAGATTTGTTCCATCTTGAATTTCAAACGAAACGGGAATCCACGTTGCATCGTTTTTTAGAATACGACGCCCGCCTGGCAAACGAACATCGTGTGAAGATTCGCACGGTCGTACTCTATCACGCAAGTGTCACGAACGCGCCAGCTGAACTCGACATCGGCACAGCGCTCTACCGCGTCGAGAATGTATTCTTGTCGCAACTCGACGGCGAACAGGCGTTGAATGAAGTCGAAGCACATCTGCGTACCGGACAATGGGAACCTGGTGACCGCATGCGCCTCTCATTGGCACTGAATATGCGATTGGAAAATCAAGACAAGGCATTTGACCGAGTACGCAAACTGATTCCGCAAGTAAAAGATGAAACCGAACGAGATTTAGTGATCAGTGCCATTCTCGTATTGGGCGATCAAGGTCTCACGGAAAAACAACGAGCACAACTTCGGAAGGAGCTGAGAAAAGTGTCCAAACTGGCAGAAGAGCTCTATGAAGAAGGTCGTCAGGAAGGTATAGAAAAAGTCGCCTGTAATCTACTTGCAGAAGGCGTGCCTGTGAACGTGATTGAAAAGGCCACAGGCCTCTCTCGCGAACAAATTGAGAAACTACGCACGCAGATTCACTAAATATCACTATGGCCGGGTTGAGCATAAAAAAAAACACCCCGGCCAGCCCTTTCTATTTCGGAAGGAGCTGAGAAAAGTGTTCAAACTGGCAGAAGAGATCTACGAAGAGGGTCGTGAAGAAGGCCGCGAGGAAGGTCGTATGGAAATTGTTATGAACATGCTTCGTAGAGGTATGAAAATAGAAGACATCGTGGACGTGGCCAACCTGTCTAAACAAGAAATCGAAAGCATTGCCAAGAAAATATCCCATTAAGAAAATTTTGTTTAAAGCGATCGGCCTGCTGAAGTACGAAGGCTTAGCAGGTCGATCATTTTTTTGATAACTATTAGATTTTCCAAATCTGTTCCCGGAATTCAGGATGACAAATAAAATCTTTATCCTGAGGATACAGTGTTTCACGAATCCGACGGATACTCTTAGTATGAATATTCCAACTCGGTGTACCTTTATGTAGGAGGATTTGTGTAGATGAAGTTGCCCCTAAATTGACTAACAAATGTCGACAAGCTTCCGTCAGTGGACCGTGAATCGTTAAGCGATACTTATCATGACCTAACGGGGTAAAGAAACTATGTCCTTCGATATATCCACGTAAAAAGTCCAATGTGGGTCGAAAAACTGGGTGTGTATTCGTTTCCCATAACAGCATAACCGTAAATATGAGATCAAGATTATGGGAACGTATATCCTTGGATGACTTCCCTCGACCAGTTTGAAAAATAGATACAGGTTCTAACAAAGGTCGTAGCATATCTATCCATAGGCTGTCTTTTTCGATAATACGTAAATAAACACCTCCACGCTTATCCCAAGTAATATTGACTCTATTGGTCATCCACCCCAACCAGTAGTCGGGTATTTCCATACCACCATGAATTAAATAGTAAGTTCTCATAAAAGAAATGGTTGCATTATGGAAAGAACCAAACTGCTGCAGAAGCATTTCCAGGGAAGTGATTTTCCCTGTTGCCTCTGGAAAACGCTTATAATAATTACGTGCAACAGCCTGATAACTTTTGGGTGAAGGGCGGCGTCGGTGTTGGCTTCGTTCCCAAAGATATTCGAAAATTCTATACTCACTGGTATGGATTTGCAATGTTAAGCAGTACCCCTTTTTCTATCTGACATATCGAATTTTTCCGCACTCAAACTTGTTTACAGTCTATCGAGACAATAGCGGATAGTCTAGAGGCTAAACTTAACATACACTCATATCCTTACCCTCCATATCCTTTGCAGTTCATCTTGTATCTCTCCGCAAGTCCGTATTTTTACAGTAACTTCTTGAAATATCCACCCATTCAATCCTTATACGTCTAAATTAAAACCATACATCATCCATAGATATCCATTTTTTATTTGCATATTAGTATCGATAAGATAAAGTTATCGCTAGTAATACGTGTAGATTCTCATAATTAACATCATAAGAGTTCTTCCGATAAAATATAAAGAAATATGATATATTCATAAATAACGTACATTTCAAAATGAGGTGGTGAAGTTGTTGTTATCCATCGTGCGTCTTTCTCAACGGTTTCAAATTACTTTGCCTGTAGAAGTGAGAGAACTCCTACAAATACAACCTAACGATCGTATTGCTTTTCGTACGGATGATACGGGACGTGTCTACTTGGAAAATTTAAAGTCGATTCAAGTGAATACTGTACGTGGATTATTACAAAAGCAGCAATGGACGGATCATTCCGCTCATACAACGACAGAACACCCAACGCCAAACCAAGAGGAGAATTCGTATTGATGAAGACATGGGTTGCACATGCAGATATCATTGTGGAATTTCTGCTGGGTAGCGAAAGTGCTGATCCACTCGTTGAAGTTCTCGAATGGGCTGCCCAAAATCGTGCACGTGTGTTCGTGGATGCGGTAGCAATTGCAGAGTGTTGCCGCATGCTACAACTGGTGGAACCTACACTCTCTCATGAAGCTATTGCAAACGCATTGATCCGTTTCCTATTGCTTCCAGGCGTACGAACAACCGATAGGGATCGTTTACTCAATGCACTGGAAGCCTTTGCTTCTTCGGAGGACACTTTTCCCCAGTCTTGGTCTAGAATCATAGCCTACGAATCAAAACTCGAAACGTTACGCACAAAGGAACAGCAGAACATGTTGGAAGAAGACATCGACCATGTTGGATAAATCCATTTTTAAAGTAGATCGCGCTCTTTTCGAAAACAGAGTTGAACGTTATCTGGAACGTTCACATGCAGAAAATAGTCGACGTGCTTATCGCGCCGATTGGAAGGATTTTGTCCAGTGGTGCCAGGCTCATCAACGACAAAGTTTACCTGCCACTCCCGAAACGGTCGCTGCTTATATCTCCGCGCTGGCCGAAGCCGGTGCGAAAACCAGTACCATCGTTCGTCGACTTTCATCTCTATCCTTAGCACATCAAGCCAAACAATGGGAAACCCCCACCCGGTCCCTATTGGTGCGTACCGTATGGCGTGGCATTCGCAGAGAACATGGCATAGCTGCTGAACCTAAACAACCTATTCTTACGGACGAGTTGCGAAAAATGATCGACGCTATCGACACAACTACACTCCGGGGACTCCGAGATAAAGCACTTCTGCTGATTGGGTTTGCTGGAGCCTTTCGACGGTCAGAGCTCGTTGCATTACGATGGGAGGATGTTGAATTTCGTGAGGATGGCGTAGTCATGACCATTCCACAAAGTAAAACCGATCAGGAGGGAGAAGGACAACGGATTGCCATTGTACGTGGCCAACAGGCATCCACTTGCCCCGTTACAGCACTACAAACTTGGCTCGATGAGGCGTTTATCGTGGATGGAGCGATCTTTCGTAAAGTGAATAAGTCCGACAATGTGGAACCAAGAGCACTGACCGCCCAATCCGTAGCTTTAATCATCAAACGTTACGCACAAAAGGTCGGGCTAGATCCTGACCAATTCGCCGGCCACAGCCTGCGTGCTGGATTTGCCACACAGGCTGCGGTCAATGGTGTGTTGGAACGGGACATTATGCGACAAACCCGGCACAAGTCATTAGTCACATTGAGACGATACATACGGGAAGGAAGTTTGTTTCGCGATAACCCATCAGGACGAGTGGGATTGTGAAGAAAATATTGGGTTAAAGAGATTTTCTTATATTTTATAATCCATGTGATTAAAATTGTGCGGATTGTAAGATTTAGTAGACATAATTTGAATGTTTGAATATACTCAGAGTATGAATTTCTAACTTTCTGATAATCCTGCAATAGGTGATGCATATAGTGTCAGTAACAATAAGGAGTGTAACTGGCATGTTGCGAGAAAACGTGAACTTTAAGACGAAGAGTCAAATTACAATTCCGAAGGCATTTGTAGAGAGTCTAGGTTTGAAGCCCGGAGATATTCTAGAGGCTCGCTTGGAAGATGGAAGAATTGTGCTTGTACCTACTGTGGCTATTCCCAAAGATCAGACCTGGTATTGGACGGAAGAGTGGCAGGATGAGGAAAGAGAAATCAATGAACAGATAGAGCGAGGAGCGGTCAAAGGGCCGATGAATCTGGATAAGGCGATGTCGGTGCTAGATGACCTAATGAAAAGAGATGGACATTGAGTTTCAGATTGTTTATTCGGAACGCTTTCTCGAAAATTTTAAGAAATTGGACATGGAATCGCAGCTTGTAATACGCTCGGCTATAAGACAGCTTGCTAAGGAACCTCGACATCCTAGCCTTCGTACGAAACGAATACAGGGAACAAAGTCAGTCTGGGAAGCTTCAGCCAATATGGATTTGCGTATTACCTGGCAATATAAAGAACAGGGTGTGATTTTGGTACGTAACTGTGGTCATCATGATCGGACATTAAGAAATCCATAGTAGTCTTTTCTTTATATTGTTAAATGAATGGTTCTGTGCAAAAACCACTTGATTGCTACGATCATCTTATCAATCATTGAGATATGGTCGGTATGTATGAATGTATTCAAATGGAAGCAGTTCGAAGGTTGCATGATCCTGATGGTTGTTCGATGGTATTTACGATACAGCTTGAGTTATCGTGACACCGTTGAATTGCTTGAGGAGAGAGGCGTTTATGTTGCCCATACCACCATCATGCGCTGGGTACATCAATATGGTCCGGAGTTATACAAGTGGGTTCTGGTGCAAAGATTGCGATCAGTGTAGACTGGCCCATTCGCATTACTTTACTTTGTTTGCTTAAATATAGGAACTAGTAAAGCAGGTATCATACCAGCAATAACCATAGCGAAAGGTTGAGAGTGAAACAGTCTAAGAGCTACTGTTAAACAAACAATCTCCGCAAATGACCACAAAACAAATAGTGGTAGAATTTGGGTCTGTCAATAATTTTGTGTAAACTCCTTTGAGTGACCTTAGCGGACGTACTGTTCGATACGATCCGGAAAGTCTATCATGAACTGACTGAGAATCTGCCCCCAGTTCTGAATCCGCATGGTCCAGCGTTTCGTAACCTCCATCGTGGCCAGGAATAGCATCTTGGTGAGGGAATCGTCCGTCGGGAAGATGCTCTTTCCCTTGGTCACCTTACGAAGTTGCCTGTGGTAGCCTTCAATCAGATTCGTTGTGTAAATCAACCTGCGCATCTCCATTGGATATCGAAAGAAAGTGACTAGTTCATCCACGATTACAACTACGACCGCCCACACCAATCACTGAGCTATCTGACGCCGGCTGAAGTTTATTTCCAGCAGGGGCGCACTGCACTACATCCTCCTGCTGCTATCTGAAAAGTCAGTAATGCGTTCATAACTTAAACTAGAAAATCAGTGTCTTGACAATGGGGTCCACCTTATAACATCGTTGGCTCTACCCCAATAAGCCCTTCGAATTAAAACAGAATCGTTAATGTATAAATTTCATCAAATGTTTATAATGATGGATTGCGATTATCTCTCCGTTATAATTGATTGTGACAAATCAGTTCTATCCGTACGCAGGTATCGTTTGAGTATGCGGTATCCATACCAATAGGACAAGCTTGCAAGAACGATAAATGGAATAGAGAACAAGAACATTTCTACGTATCCAAATTGATATAACAAGTATCCAAATAATGCTGGTCCAACTGTAAAGCCCAATATCCGGAATTCTGCCAATCCGAAAAATGCTGCCTTTTGTCCGTTGGGTGCTAATCGGTTTATAGCAATGTCACTACCTGGAAGAGCGAATATCTCCCCAATAGTAAATATGATTGTCCCCACTACAAGTATGATGTGTATCCGTAGAGATATTGCGAACGTCAAAAAAGCAATGCAGAATGCAAGGTTCCCTATAAATAGACCTTGTGAATCACGTGGCTTTCTCTTTGAAAAGATCATCAATGATTGGAACACAAATCCACAAATAGAATTTAGAATTAATAACTCCGAAAACAAACTGGCGGGACGATATGTAACAAATTTCAGGGCAAGCGGGAAGACGGATTCAAATTCTGAAAAAACACAATAAATAAGAAACCCACCAAATATATATAAATATAGTGTAATGCTTAGCTCTCGCTTATTCTGTACATCCGACTGGGTTTCGTCAATATTTAGAATATTCGTTCCTAATTCAAAGCTTTTAAAGAAATTTCGATTGAATAATACTAATATTGATATAAATATATACAAGAATGATGTTGAATATATACATATAACTGGCTGAAATCCACCCAATAGAATGACTAATACCGGTCCAACACTTGCACCTGTTACAATAGTTAAATAATTTATGCGAAAAATTGTATCAGCATTTGAACTCTCAGTGGCAACTTGGGCATAAATACCTTTGAAAACTGGTTGCCAAAGAATACGGCTTAAACCAGCAACGATGGATAAGGATATTAAATAAATAATATCTGGGTGTTTAAAAAGCGTATATCCCAAATAATCAAATGCATATAATATTAGCGCCGCGCTTAAAGTGTTCACATTCCCGAGACGTCTAGCAACTACGGATGCGAATCTTCCAAATATAGACGATATAATCATAGGGACACCCAATAGGATACCGACCATTGGGATTGAGATATGAAAGAATTGATTTAAATACAATGCCATTACTGGTAAGGTGATGTACTGGGATAATGCAAAAAGGGTACCTATAGCAGCTAAACGTACTACTTTATAATTCAGTGATTTCTTACTTTGCATCGCACTCTCCGATTCCCCTGTCATCGATATGGACCTGACTAGGTTTCAAAACCAATACTAACGCATTTAAAAACCGTGTAGGAAAGCTCGGTTCATTTGCCCAAAGATCAAAAATGATACATTCTTGTTCTATTTGAATATTCATCATAAGACGAGCATCCTGAAAAACAGCCATCAATGTAAGCCCATTTGTAACGTTATTGCTATATTGTATTGATACGCATTCCCTATGTGCAATTTGGGAACAAGCAAAAACAGCCTGATCTATCTGGCCAACTTTTAGGGAATCTCGATTATCAAAAGATTCTAGACATCCGGATATGTGATAGGACGTTGAGATGACCTTCAATGGGAATCCAGAAGTTGCGCTTTTAAAAGTACCTCTCATCTGATAATCCTCCCCAAAAATGTGGTTGCCCTTTATATATACGAACTAGGTTGGCAACCACATCCGTTATTAAGCAATAATAACTTCCCTGTTGAAGTCAAAGGATATGTCCCAATCCTCCACATAACGACCTTTTTGTTGAGAACGTCGTTCAATAAAATTTAAAATCGCTTTTTGTTCTGTGTCCGGGGACAGATAGTACAATAGATTACCATACCAAATCCATCCTAGCTCACTCAGACGATAGTGTGTTCCATCATCATAGACTAAACCCCTATTGATGACTTCCTGTAACCTCCCGAGAACCTCTGGACGCACTAGTTCAAAATTGATTTTCTTCTTTTCTACTTCACCATGGTAAGGAAGATGAAACGCAATTCCTTTACTTTCACAAATGACCGGGTCAAACTCAAAAAAGTTCATTTCAAGTTGATTATGATCTCTCATGGTTGAAACGTATGACTTCCAATCACCCTTATTCTCAAGAATAAACCCATCCATAACTGACCAAGCACCGCTACCAAATCCAATGATCTCATGACCTTTATATCCATAATGTGCTTCGTGGTACTGAAATCTATATGTGTCTGTTACGACCGGGCGCTGTTCAATATGTTCTTTACTGGATTTCACATAACCATGACCGTTATGGGGGAGATATCCACTTTTTTCCATATACTCCCTTAGAATAACATTCATCAGTGTTTTTGAGAAACCAGAGGTTGCTTCTAAATTATTTTCCCGAAACTCTCGATTCAAATGTATCTGTGTTACTGCATTGTTTATGGGATAAACATCTATGGTAGGTGTCTGTAATTCAACCGCGTAATGCAGGTCTTGCACAAACTCGTCAAAAGTCTGACCATGCATTCCATATAAAATATCAATTGAGACAAATGGGAATGCCTTTTTCAATAAAGAAACTTTTTCTCGAATTAGGTCTGTGTCTTCTACTAAATTGAATAACTTCCTGTACAAGGGGTTAAACGTCTGTACCCCCATTCTTCCGTGGGTTACCCCAATATCATTGAGTGCTTCCAACCTGTCTTCTGTTACAGTGGTTAGATGACATTCATATGAAAACTCCTTAAGCTGAGATAAATCGAAGCATTCTTTAATTGTTTTCCCGATCCGTCTAATCTGTGACGGATTTAATATTGATGGGGTTCCACCACCAAAGAAAATAGCGTCAATAGGGTAAGAAGAAACATTCGGGTATCTGCTCTTTATTTGAATCTCTTTAATAAGAGCATTGGTATAATGTTCAAATACTTCTTCATCTGTGCATACTACCCTAGAGAACGGACAGAACGTACAAATTGCTTCACAAAATGGTACATGGAAATAGAGCGCCCTAAATTTAGGATCCATTCCTGCCACTTTAAATATATCAAGTGAATTAGAGCCAACCATGTCCCTAGTCCGATCACTAATTCCCTGATAGGAAAATGGGAAAAACCAATTATATATAGGTAATCGAAAATCAAATGCCATTACACTATCGTTTAGTAATTTCAACGCGATTTTCTCCTTTACTGTTTAGTGTAAGCGATACCGCTCATTTAAGTAATGAGCGGTACCTCCATATCACTACACACCTAAAACTAGATCATCAAAATCCTATTACCAAACAATGTCCCAAACGATATCGCGCATTATATTCACCTCCTATTCGTACAGCCGAGAGATCTGCAGTCTTATCTGCATCCGCTGTCGTACCCGTCAAGCCGTGCGACAAAATGAGCAAGACTCGATCGTCATCGATATTGACACACCAACAAAAGAATTCTAAATACTCATAAAATTTGAATTGAGGTGATTCGAACCCGCCAATAACCAGTTATTGTGAGCAACTGAATAACTCACGTAATCATAACATTACCTCCCGAATATTACTAAATTTATAACATAATGAGATTATATTTCATTTTCTAAATACAATAAATCAATAGTTACTCCTCGAATTGTTAACTATATTCTTAGTTCCCACCCACATATTTGTGATATACTTCCAATACAAATTTGGAAATGGTGAACCATATGCCTACTATTGGAGAAATCTTACGTTCTCTTCGACTAGAAAAAAATCTAAAACAATCTGACCTCGTCACAGATGGCATTACTGCTGCTACTATTAGTCAATATGAGGCCAATCGAAGAACTCCATCCTTTCAGCAATTAGAAGCCCTTGCTAAAAAATTAAATGTGTCCGTTTCTGTTTTCTTTCCGGATAACCATAAGACAACCTATCAGCAGATATTGACAACCTTACTTCTTCAGGCGGAAAAGGCTCAAAACCATCATTATTGGGATGAAGCCTTAGAAAATTGGGATGCTGCACTCATTTTTTGCCGTTCTCATCATTTTCTGTCGCATGTGTTTCATATTCTTCATCAAAAAGGCAAAGTATTGGCTGAGCTAAATCAACCTCAATTAGTCATCGATACATTACTTCCTTTACTCGTACACTCCGAGTTTTCTTGCAACTACGAAATTTCCTATGACATCTTGTGGCTTTTAGCCAAATGCTCTCGCGAGTTAGGACAATGGGAACAATCCAATACATTTATCAAAATGGCTTCAGAACTACTCAGCCCCTCTGATGAAAGATGGGTTCGTATGCAAATTAATTTAGGTACTGGCTATTACAACCTAGGTGACTGGGCAAACGCCCTACATTGTTTTCATCAAGCCATTCTTCATGCAGAAGAGTATGGAATGGGAATTTGTGAAGCTTGGGCTCATATTGGTATATCGACGACCTATTTAGGTCAAGGAAAAATAGAGGGCGTTTCTCAGCACTTGTCCAGAGCTAAATATCTAGCTGATCTTTTGGAAAATCCACAACTCTATAAAATATTAGTTTTAAATGAAATTACATACCATCGATTAAGTCAACATTGGTCGATAGCTCAATCTCTCATCAAGGAATTTCGACATCTCCGTGATAGTTCTGAATCGGAACAAGCTGAATGTTTACATGAGCAAATTCTTTTGGCCGCAGCTCTTAAAGATCGACCTTTAGGAGAGGAGGGTATTCATGAATTTGAAAAAACGAGGGTGTCCGGACCCTTGAGAGGTCTATTATGGTTAGCTACAGCTGAATTTTATAGTGCTGTAGATGATATGGATCAAGCGGTTCATTCACTAAGGCATGCTATGAATCTGCTGTCCTTGACCCATTATAGGGACACCCAAAATTTGCAACGTATTACCAAGATTCTAGAAGAAAGGATGGGATTAGGATGCGTAAAATGAGTATGCCATGGATGTTACTTGGATTGACATTAGTTGTATCCTTTGCCACTCATATCTTACCGTTAACGCCAGGTAGTCCTCCATTTCTATAAAAAGCATACTTACACGAGGCTGTCCCAAAAGTTATCGTAGATGACTGAGGGATAGCCCCAAACCTGCACTTCTATCCTGCCACACACAGTGGACATCAAATACGGATACATCACAAGCGAAGATCGCTTCTTCTTCGTGCTATCCTATATCGACGTGTACGACAGGCAGATTGTGGGATATCATATCGGCCTAACCTGCGAAGCCAGACATGCCGTTGAAGCTTTTCGGGCAGCCCTGTGGAAACGTCAGATTCTTCAATCCGGTGCGCCGATGCTGGTCATCCGTTCCGACAATGGCCCCCAGTTTGTGAGTCATTTGTTTGAATCGGAGTGTGAGCGATGGAATTTCCTCACGAGCGTATACCGCCCAAGAGCCCGAATATGAACGCACACATCGAGTCTTTCCACAGGCTTCTGGAAGACGACTGTTTGTCACGGTACGAGTTCGAAAGTTATGAACAGGCATACAAAGCAGTCGTAGATTTTATGGATTATTACAACAATCGGCGGCTGCATTCAAGCCTGCATTACCTGCCACCAGCCGAGTTCAACAAGCAACACTACGAGACTGGGCTAACGCCGAAGACAAATGTGAAAGTCTGAGATTAAGCTAGAAAACGGGAGCTATGTCCAAACAACGGGTGTCAATCCGCTATGCATACGGACATCCCACTGATTTGCTACAATGCAATACGCAAGCATACGAGCGGTATTATACTCAGGAGCCGAGGTCATAGCCAACACAATGATGTATGAGGCTGTAGCAGCAAAATAGCGGGAGTTTTACGACACACACCAGCGTCCGATCGGGCCGACAGAGATAGGACCTGCGCTTGGCTTCGATTATCAACAGACCTCATCTTGCAAGTCGCAGATATTGAAGTGCCTCGTGGCCGAAGGCTCGGCGAAACGGGTGCCTAGCGGCAAGTATGTGCCTATACAAGAAAGTGAGGTCATGGCTAAGACGGAATACATTTGGTCAAAACGAGACCTAGCCGCACGTTAGTGGCCCCATTGATCTCACGGACCTAGCGTTCGATTTGAACAACCGGAAGAAAGTATTTAAAGCTATAAACTGAGGGAAGGTAATACATAATGAAACATTTTATCAAAAAATTAAAATCTCATTTGTTTAAACCAAAATCAATAGAATCCTATATTATAGAATATAGAAATATGAATAAAATTGAGCTAAAGTTACAATACCAAAAAATAAAAGTTGAACTTGAGCTTCTTAGTATGAGATTAGAAACCGATGTGAAATCCTTGCCTGCGATTGGCTTATCCATTGCGAGTTTAGTGATATCAACGATAAGCACTATTTTTATGAGTATGGCTAATGCTTTAACGCAAATGATGAATTTATTCTATAACGATTTAATGAAGAAACTACAAAACAAAGTAACACCTGAATCATCGGCATCGAAAGCTCAGATTATTGCACGATCAGATGTTTTACTTTATTTTAATATTTTCAGTTTAATTTATTTTATTCTTATTTCTATTTTAATTATTTTAATTATTACTTATTATTTCGTAAAGAAAAGACACGAAAGACAGTTTAAGACTCTCAAATATAAGGTATTGGCTTTAGAATCTCTTTTAACGACTAAAGATGCACCGCCAATATCTAAATTACCTTGACTCGTTGTTTACCCCCTCCACTCCAACCACATCCCGCACATCCACGACAAGCACGCCAGAAACGTCCCTATGTTGATCTAGTAGCGCCAAGAGCACCGGATACAGCTCGCCCGGGCGTTTGTGGCTCGGGCCAAGGCTTTGGAACGGTAAAACCCACCCGTAAATCCCTCGTAGGTGAGTCCAAGTCCCACACGCAGACCGGCTTGATGGGCTTAGCGTAGTCGATGACACACCTCGTCCAGTAACTCCAGGATGACAATCGCGATGTCACGTGTGCGTCAAATAGCGCACACGCAGCGCCCGGACGGCGGCCACATCTTTTGGGCGAATCTCCCCCTGAAAAAACGCATCCCACTCCACCGCGACTGTCTTTGCCACAGGTATCCCTCCCGTTTAAGTCGGGCTGATTCCGCGCATCTTAGTGAATGAGGTGATACGTGATGCCACTCGTGATACTCGGCAGAATACTATTCTGGGGCGGCGCGGCCTTAGCCAGTTACAAATTTTTGTTCGATCTCACACACTGACAGGCATAAATCGGATTGGTATAGGCATAGGCTGAGATCGCCTCAGCCAATTAGGCGAGATTGCGCACTCCTGCACGGAGGGCGTTTTTTTATTCCCATCACTTCGCTGCACTGCGATTGGCTTGGATGCGCTGAAACTCCTGCGCCAACAGCCTCTTCACGAGTTGCCCAAAATTTGACCGACTTACAAACTCATAGAGGGCTGCCTCGCGTTCATTGTCGAGGTTGAAAACAACCGTTTTGCGCTTTTCTTCTCTTACCATGCTCAACACCTCATTTCGATGTGATTGGTAGAGGATTATGCAGCATGACGTCTAATTTTATCTTGTCCGTTGAAAAAGACTGTGGAGGACGCTGAAGTTGGAGACGAGATTAAAGAAGCTCCTGAAAGAGCGAGGATTGAAACAAGGATGGGTTGCAGAGCAAACAGGGATATCTCTAGGAGCTATGAGCGCGATCGTCAACGGCAAGTCCGATCCAACGCTACGTAGTGCTAGAGCGATTGCTCGAGTGCTCGGAGTATCTATAGAAGAATTATGGCCTGAGGAAGACGAGCGTAACTAAACGTCGCCACAGGGCGCGCACAGCGACCCGCGAGCCTGAGTGCGCGGAAGTTGATGGCGTGCGATTCGTGAGATTGACCCGGAGGCGACGTTTGAGGATTTGTGGGGTTAGTTACTATGCGTCGCCCTATATCTGTCAAGCGCTCTTTGGATAATCCAAGAGTCGTTATTGTCGATGAGGCGAACATTTTTACCTAAGGGTTGGATATACTGTTTAATAGTATTATCAAGAATCGCTTGCTCAGCTAGGGATAGCCCTGCCTCTGACATTGGAAAACCGTTTACACCCCAGATATTTTGAGCAGTAATCTGTGCTCCGAGAGGTACAATCACCAAATCCTCTTTTCCGTTATTGTCAAACACATAGGTGTATGCCATAGCCAGATTTGTGTCGATTTTCACTAATTTAAGCATACTTCGCACCTCCTTAACCGCGAAAAGTCCGATTTGCCCAAGCTATGAACTCATCGAGAGACATAACCTCGATTTTCTTCCCCTGCGCTACCGCTCCGTAGCGCCCCTGCGCAGCCGTCTGCTTGAGCCAATCGATGGCGCCCTTCTTTGCCCCTTGCCCTCCAAGAACAATGAGAATGTGTTCTTCGGGCATAGCTTCGACTGCATTCAGATAAACGTATGGGTACTTCTCGTCAACGCTACCAGGCGACTGTTGCCATTTGCATTCGATACGGACGCACAGATTGTATTCGCTTGATACCAGCAGAAATTCTGTCTTACCTTCGTGACCGTATATCGTCTTATATGGGACGTTCTGTAGCAACAATTCAGTACCGTAGCGCTCAGGATGTTTCACGTAATCCGAATACTTCACAGCTTCAAAACCCATCGAAGTCATCACGCTGCGAATTGTGCCTTCCAGCACGCTGCCGGATGAATTGGCAAAACCACCTTGAGTTTTTGGACGCGGCATCGTTATTTTCCTCCGAAGAGCGCAAGTACTTCTTTTACTTTGCCTCGATTTTTTCCGTCACAGCTAATGAAACGTGGAACCGCCACAAATTCTTGAACAGCTCCTGCATACACCCGTTCTGTGAAAGGTGTAGCATGGTTAGAAATCAACACGGGAATGTCAGCTTGTCCAAGTTGATCGGCTAGCCGAGCCAGTTCCTCCTGATCCTTGGTTCCGAATCCGCCCGCCGCGTAGTCTGTAAAGTTTGCGGTCGAGGACAATGGTACATAAGGCGGGTCGCAGTATATGACGTCACCAGGTTGTGCGACACGCATGACTGTCCGAAAGTCTTCACAGAGAAATACAGCCCGTTGTGCCTTGCGCACGAAATGTCGCATTTCGTCTTCAGGGAAGTACGGACGCGCGTATTTGCCAAAGGGTACGTTGAATTCGCCGTTTGCGTTATAACGGCATAAGCCGTTATACCCATGGCGGTTTAAATACACAAAGAGCGCTGACTTGCGCCACGGGTCGCTCGAAGCGTTAAATTCGGATCGAAGCTCGTAATATCGCTCAGCTGTATTGTTTTCAGGGACAAACAGATCTTTGCAGTACGCAATGAAATCGTCCCCGTCTCGCTGCAAGGTTTGGTACAGGGCGATTAAATCCTGGTTAATGTCGCTTACCAAATACTCCTCGTAGTCCGTGTTGAGAAATACGGCACCCGAACCGACGAAAGGTTCAATAAGTCGAGCCCCCAGAGGCAATCGACTCTTAATTTGTTCGATCAAGCGGTACTTTCCACCTGCCCATTTCAAAAACGGTCTCATGTCGTTCGCTTCTCTCCATGTCGGTTCGTGTCGCTAGATCATGGACATAATCTTGGTCTATTGGCAGACAGCCGTCAAGTATTCGCGTAATATCTATTACGGGGATGTCGGATTGTTCACTGCAGGCCGTGGGACTGTCCGTGCATAATGGGGAACTGAAGACATTGAAGAAGCAGGAACGGGTTACGTTGTTTTTGCGGTAAGATTTTGAAGCGCGTAGTGAGGAACTGAAAGACCTGAGGACTAAGTATTGGCCATACGAGAACGCTGATTAGGGGCTACTTTTGGAAGAAGCAAAGGCCTCCGGGCGCCTAGGAAACGTCGGAGGCCTCGCCAGCGGAAGTAAGGCAGGGGCCAAGCCCCTCCTTACACCAACCATGATACGCCTATGATAGCCACTTGGATACCTTCGTAAAGGGGGGAACGCGAGTGCACGCGTGGACGTTAGGCCTGAACATCGCCGCTTTGGCGATGGCCCAAAAAAATTCTTTATGAGACGAAACACCACATATAGCGAATAAAGAAGCATTGACGGCCTAACGCACCATACATTTGTGAGTTGAAGGTCTGAGTGTGCACGTCTGTCCCCGTTGCACTTTGAATGCATAAGTCGTATTATGATGCTAACAGTGCCCACCACGCCTCTCAACGATGCGGACCCCCGTGGGCCGATTTGTTTTGTTTAGGAAGGATTGTTATGGCTGAACTAAAACAGGCTAAAACGTACGAAGAACAGCTTTCGATCCTGAAGTCACGTGAACTTATAATAGAAGACGATGGTTTTGCTTTGAATGTTTTAAAAAGAATTAGCTATTATCGGCTTTCGGGGTATTTAGTCGAATATAAAGAAAGTGAGCAAGCGTATAAATCAGGCACATCATTTCAAATGATTTATGATACATATCAGTTTGATGCACGGCTGAGAAACATTTTACTCGGAATACTGGAGGCTATTGAGATTTCATTTCGTACTAAATTGACCTACCATTTGGCTATCAGCTTTGGCCCCCTCGGCTATAGAAATTCTTCTAATTTCCGGACAAAGGAGAAATCTATTCATGAGCAAATGATTGAAAGAATAGACCAAGAAATAAAGCGTAGTAGCGAACTCTTCAAAACCCATTACGCAACTAAGTACGACGGAAAGTACCCAATATGGGTTGCTTCAGAGATGATGTCCTTTGCAACAGTTTCGAAGCTTTACTCTATTTTACCTCGCGCAAACAGAAATGACATTTCACGAGATGGGTACCAAATTGATTGCTCCTTTCTTGAAAGTTGGATGCGCTGTTTAGTTCAACTACGAAATGCGTGTGCACACTACTCACGTCTTTATAACAAACAGTTAGTCTTTGCCCCAAAAATCCTCGACGAGCATCGAAGCTATGTCCCTGACTCGAATAGCCTATTTGCTGCAATTTATGTAGCAGCGTTTTTGTATGAACCCGCGGCTGAATGGGATAGCTTCGTAACAAATTTAGCGTCGTTGGTCGAACGCTATGAATCGGTTATTGATGTATCGAAAATGGGATTCCCCCGTGATTGGGAAGAAAGGTTGCGTTCTCTAAAAGATGATTAAACGGGAGGGCGGCCAAATTTGGTCGCCCCTCTTCCTATCTCCATTGCACCTAATCCCACCGATCACAATACTGTCTGAGCCGTCCCCTGTCCATTATCGACAGGAGAATTCTGCGCCGATTGTACAGAACCCTGCGTCTTGTACTTCGCCACCGCCTGTTCGACCAGTGATTCAACAAGGCTTTGCACATTGCCCACCGTTTTGCTAGCGAGCGCCGCCAGGTTCGCGCCTTGTTCCAGCACGGCCTGCACCGCGTCCTGCTTCACCTTTTGCGCCAGTTGCGCGTTGAACACGCCCTGCGCCTTGGCATCGTTGACCACCGTTCGGCAATTTGGGAAGTCCAGCGAACGCGTAGCGAATGACCAGATGCGCTTGGATCTGGTATTCAATGAGGCCGAGGTTGAGGCGCAGCCGGAGGCAACGGAACCCACCCTCGAGACGGTGACCTATGAGCGACGCAAGAAGCAGCCTGGCCAGCGGGATGCCATGCTGGCAGACCTTCCGGTGAAACGGGTGGAGTACCGTCTGTCGGAGGAGGAACGTCAGTGCCCGTGTTGTGGCGAGGTGATGGACGAGGCGGGTGTGGAAATCCGTCGCGAGCTCATCCACATTCCGGCACAGACAAAGGTACGTGAACACGTGCAATAACAGTACACATGCCGGACGTGCGACAAGCATGGGACCGAAACGCCCATGGTCAAGGCACAGATGCCCAAGCCCCCGATACCGGGTAGCCTGGCATCCGCATCGATGTTGACGTATGTGATGGACAAGAAATACGTGGACGGCTTACCGCTGTACCGGCTGGAGGAGCAATTTGCCCGGCAGGGTCTGCAGTTGACCCGGCAGACGCTGGCGAACTGGGTGGTACTAGGCGCGACACGATGGCTCGAACGCATATACCACCAGTTGCACGAGGAATTGCGCAAGCGGCGGTATCTTCATGCGGACGAGACGACGCTGCAAGTGCTGCATGAGCCAGGACGACCGGCTGAGACGACATCGTACATGTGGTTGTACCGCAGTGGTGCAGATGGACCGCCAATTGTCCTGTTCGACTATCAGGAGACCCGCTCGAAAGAGCACCCGAAGCGATTTCTCGAAGGATTCGAGGGGTACCTGCACGTAGACGGGTACAGCGGGTACAACGACCTTCCAGGGGTGAAGCTGGTCGGGTGCTGGGCACACGCTAGGCGCAAGTTTCATGAGGCACACACTGCGCTGCCAGCAGAGGAGCGAAAGAAACCGACAGCGACCAGAATAGGATTAGAATACTGTAACCGGTTGTTCAAGATTGAACGCGCTCTGAAGGACGCGAGCCCAGAAGAACGTCACACAGAGCGGCAGAGGTTAAGCCGGCCGGTGCTGGACGAGTTTTTGGCATGGCTTCAGGAGCAGAACAAACAGTTGCTGCCCAAGAGCGCCTTGGGGCAGGCGGTTTCTTATTGCCTCAACCAGTGGTCTAAACTTACCACGTTCCTGGAAGACGGGCATTTGGAGTTGGACAATAACCGGAGTGAGCGGTCGATTAAGCGGTTCGTGATCGGACGAAAAAACTTCCTGTTCGCGAACACCCCACGGGGCGCGAGAGCAAGTGCCACCACGTACAGTTTGGTGGAGACGGCCAAGGAGAACGGACTGAACCCGTACCTGTACCTGGAGTACCTTTTCGAACGGCTACCGAACATCCAGACGGACGACCAGACGGCAATGAACGAGTTGCTGCCGTGGTCGGAGCGTCTGCCTGAGCGAATCCGCAGGAGACCGAAAAAAGCATAGCATGTGAAGGTGCCCCGCTGGCTCCCCGGCGGGGTTTGCTTTCATATACGACTTTGCTACAGCATGAGGGGGGAGTGCAAGGTGGACGGGATTTGACGTTCACGTTCTTTTCCACCGTTTGCAAACCCAACGATATGGCCATCTTCATCTTCCGCTACGAACATGGCATAATCGGGGCCATTTTGCGCTGATACTCGACGCCACCTTGCCTCGCTTGTTTCGTACGACAGCTCATCATGATAATCATTCGGTACGATGCCTTTATACGTCGTTCGCCAACTGTCGACGTGAACTCTTGCGATCTGTCCGTAGTCGCTGTAGCCTACCCGTCGAATGAGCCACTGACTCTGCACATGATTGCCCCCTTCTTTACCCGTTGGACACCGAACACTTGGCACTGCAGTACACAGGAAACCAGATCAAGCCTCGGAATGTTTATACGCCCGTGTCATTTGAACGGCCACATACGCTAGCCGAAACCCTGCACGTTCCACATTTCGTTGCGAATTAGAATCGGGATCCGTTTCAATTGTCGCAATACGTGCTCCATGTTCCTTTGCAATATGCAATCGCCAATCCAGCATGGCCGTTTGCAGCCCATGTTTCCGATATGATGGACGGGTGCTCGTTGCGAACAATGCTGCGACTTCTCCATTCAATGCTATTACCCCACCCGCAGCAGGCTGTCCGTTATCTATTGCAATAACCGGGATCGAACTCTTCATACGGAAAAATGCTCGATACAGTCCAAGATCATAGCCATCCGGAACATCTTCCGCATCGATGAATCCAGCCGCTACCGTTCGAGCCCATGTTATTTCTTCGTCCACTGTCGCCTCTCGCACCCGTGGGTCAACCTCATGCAAATGTGGCGGATCCCATGTTTGCAGATCAAGTACCCACCTGTATGCGAAACTTGAAAGAACATAGTTACGATTCTGTAGTGTCTTTATTAGAGAAGGGTGAGCCAACGGGCAAACTCGAATCACTGTGGGATGCCTGTTGGATTCATAGAATTCTTCTACCTGGGTCAATGTTTCGCCATCTATCGAGTGCGACATCCCCAGGCCAACGGCTTCATTGACGGGGCATCCGGGTCCACCGTAGACGGCCAGAACACCATCCAGTTGTAAAACCTGTACGGTAGAATTCGAATCCGCCGCTCGCCATGCATCGACGAGCTGCTGGTTCCCTTGACGCATATCATCCTCGATTTGAGACGCTAATTCATGGTTCAGAAATAACAATTTGATCGCCCCTGAAAATATGGTCACTTCGCCAACAGCATGGGTCTCTCCGGATGCGGGACAACCTGACATCGTGGCTACCGAAGCCCCTGACTGGTTGGCCAATGTCTGCATCGAATCGAAAGATTTTCATGACTGTCTCCTCTTACATGATTGTGGAATTGGACTCCAACGAAGCCAGGTATCCTCCGACTTCATGCCTTGTCTTCAATGCGAGAGCCGATGACAGCAACTCTTCTCAATTCGTCCGCCCCTCGGACATCCTGTTATTTCATGAATCTCCTTAGCAATTCCTCATCCACCGCATCCTTATCAAACAGGGTTGGACTGAAATTGCCTCCGCTCCATGTTTTCATTTCTTCATACTCTGGATGACTGGGCTGGCTGATGATTTGCAGAAAAAGTGCGTAGCCCATCGCCCCGCCGACATCTTCAGGCGGGTCGGAAATACCACTGTTTTCAATCGGCAGAATATCTGCAAGCCTTACTTTCGGATAGGCAACTGCACCGTTCCGTTCACAAATTTCCTGTGCTTGATTGTATGTGATAGCTTCTGACAAGTTCATGATTTTCTTAAACATAGTGAAGCAAACCCCTTTATGTTTGTAATATTATCCCCGAATGCTTTCTACCTGCCTTCTTGCATATTCTTCATGGTGTGGTATCTGTCCCTGCCCACTGACTTGAAAAATTAAACAATAGCGAGAAACGAAAACGGGTCAATCCAGAAGGACTAACCCTAATATGGAACGAACCAGCTTTCCCTTACAACACATGCAACTTGATGTGAATGTCTCCGAATCGCCCATTTTTGCTTAGTTCGATACGAGACTCACTGCTTGCTTCAACTCTAGTGCTATCAACAGCAACCAATTGGGATAACTACGACTATCACCCATCGATAGTCTGTTAGGTCAACCCTGCATGTAGTGTTTTGGTTTTATCACAAGCGAAGAATTGGACAGGGAGGCCGCAACGTACAACAAAGCTGTCAGTCGCGCACAGGTTATTTGCGCGAACGGCATTTTTGTTTCAACGGCCATCCACATTGAAAGGAAGCGCATTAACACCCGTAGATTGGACAAACTCTCCCGATATTAAGCTTTTTCGCAGTCTTCTTCAGCCTTTGCCTATCAGTCATAAGTTGCCATCAGTCGTCGGACTGTCAAGGACAGCTGTTGCTGGACCATTCGGTCCACCTTGACCGTTCCTCCTCCCTCTGGCATATAAGGCAATTTGGGGCAAAGGCTCACTATTAAGTCAATATAGTGAACACTCGGGAACGGAGAAATTCCAAGTTTTCATATTCTGATATGATTACTTTTGTCCCACTCAGCTTGCCTTGGCCCTCGATACTTGGAAATATCTTCTTTCGTATTCAACCAGCGTTAGATAGCCGATTGATGAGTGTACCCGCTCCATTTACTTTCAACAGCCTTCGGTAGCAAGGGTTTTGTCTTGTTCTGCAGACTCACCCAACTGTTGCTAGCCTCAATTGGAGTTCGTGACCCTCGGGCCGAAGGTTTGCCGCCGTCTTCCTTCAGATTCCACCTTACGGAGGACACCCTTGGCTTAAGCTAATGGCTACTGCTACCTTCACCATTCCGGACTTTCACCGTATAGACAGCGCCCATGCCGGGCGCACAGAACAAAAGACTTTCGCCTCACGGCGAGTGCCTTATATCACCATAGCTAAAGCAAGGGGTTTTACGGCGCATTTGATAATATCAGAGTTTAACCCACACTTATGACACACTTATCTGGTACACTTTTTTAGTGTTAGTACACTGTCTATATAAAAATATTACTCACACTATTAAAACAAACCTGTATAATGTTCTTATATTATAATCAAATTGAATACGGAGGTGTTTTTGTGGGTAAAATTATCAGCATCGGACTCCAAAAAGGAGGTGTAGGTAAAAGCACAACAACAGGGATTACTTCATACTTATTGGCTCAAAAAGGATTTCATGTACTGGGAGTAGATTTCGACAGTCAGGGCAATTTAACACAATTTCTTACAAGGCGTAGTCCTTACGATTTTGTACATAAAACTATACTAGAAGCCTGTAAAGATGGAGATCCTAGGCCATACATATATCAAATATCCGACAATCTCCACCTACTTCCTGCCGAGGATTTTTTATCACAATTTGATAAGTGGATATATACAGAGGTTCCGGTAAATCAACAAATGACGGTTCTTCTACGAACTCTAAATATAATTCGAGACCAATATGATTTTATATTTGTCGATTTACCTCCCAATCTTGGAGGGTTAACTTTAAACGGAGTCTGCGCAAGTGATTATTGTGTAGTAATTATGCAATCAGAACCATTTGCGTACGACGCATTAGACAGGTATTTAGAATTAGTAGAAGCTGCTCAACAAAAGATTAACCCAAGATTGCGAATTGCAGGTATTCTCACTTCCCTACTTGACGCAAGAACATCTATTGGCAATTACATAATGGAACGAGTTAAAGAGGAATATGAAGATTTCGTATTCAATACTGTAATTCGACGAAAATCTAGAATTATCGAATTTAGTATAGAAGGTATACAGACAAAAAGTCGTGCTGATCGTGAAGCGTTGGCCATGTATGAGGAATTTGTAAAGGAGCTGTTAAATCGTGTCACCGAATGATAGGAAAAAAAGATTTGAAAGTTTAATGCCTTCCCGAACAGAAACGCCATCACACAAAAAAGAAGTTTTAAATGAACTTATGGGATCGGAAATTACAAACTTACAAACTGATTTGGTATACAGTGTAAGTACACCAAAAAACAATACTAAAATAGACAATAAATTAAGTACATCTAAAACTAATAAGGAAAATCTAAATGCATTAAGTAATGAAGAAACAGATACTATTGATGTTTATGAAAATACATTAACAAAAACTAAAGACGTGGATGTATATAGAGATGATAAAAACTTTAATATTGCAAGCGTTATCAAACAATATGAGCAAGAAAAAAAAGCAAAAAAAAGTTATGACGAATTATACGCTAAGCACACATTTGTCATTAGAAAAGATCTGATTTCACGACTCGAAAAAATTTCTAAACGTTACTCAAGAGGATTTAAAACTAAGTTTATCAATGAGTTGTTGGAAGCAGGGTTAAATCAACTCGAAGAAAAATGACCATTTTCTATTCCTAATGGAAGTGAGTTCTACTCTTATACGTTGGCATTCCTCTTCGATAAACAAAAAAATTAAGTTGTCGAATGTTGTAATGTACGTTATCAATTTTTTGTGGTAGATTAAGAGACAAGAAAATAGTGGACGGAAAAAGAAAGAAACCCCGTTAAAGGTTTGGCCGCCTACGGAGTTTCTTGTCCCAGCTGTTAAATTGTATGTGCTTATTATATCAAATTATAGGGCATATGCAATGCTTTCTCTAAATTTACAAACTGAGAGAAACTGGGACGCTTTCTATATTTTTAGGCTAGAAAGCGTTTTTTCGTCCTCCTAAAGGAGGAACATAAATGGCCGAACAAGATCGCGTTAGAAAAGGCTGGACTAGTAACTTTTTTCAAACGCCAAATGGAATTTATGAAATGCCGATCAGCGCATGCGCAAAAGCTGTTTATATATTTCTCTGTAGATGCGCCGACAGAGAAGGTCAAAGTTTTCCAAGCTATAAAACAATAGGAGAAGCAATTGGGTGGGGTAGAACAAAGGTTGCTGAAGCGCTTAAAGAACTTGAAACTATCGGCCTACTCATACGTCAAGAACAATACAAAGAAAATGGAGCTAGAGATTCCAACTTATACACTATCACTCATCCAGATGATGTTACCATACTAGGAGATAATCACCCCCGTCCGTCTGACGAACTACCCCCGTCCGTCAAGCGAACTACCCCCGTTCACCAAGCGAACTCCCCCATCCGCAGGATGAACGGGCCCCGTCCGTCAAGCGAACACAAACAATACACAATAAACAAAACTCATTAAAGAAAACATATAGAACAACACACACTACATGGAATAACGAAATTGCGGTTACCTTAACTTCTGAAACAACAAATTATGACGAACAAATAAATGTGTGTAAAGAATTACAAAATATATTGCAAGAAAAGGGAATCAATGCTCAATTAAAAACGATTAAAGCGTGGCTACAAATCGCAAATTCAGATGATGTACTATATGCTGCTGATCTTGCAACTCAAGATAGTGTAAGAAATCCAGCAGGATTTATCGGGTCTTTACTTCGAAATGGGATAGTTAAAGTAAACAAAAAAGAAAAAAGAGATCCTAGGTATGAAGCATTTTACAAATTAATGGAAGGAAATTAAATTGGTATTTTAAAAATAATTTCAAAGGATTGAGAAATATGAGTGGGAAGATCACAATATCTGATATCGTAAGAAGTTTTTGTAATTATCCACATAGTTATTCAATCAAAAAACCTGGTGAGCGTCATAAAACTGTCATGCACTCCTTAGGGTTTGAAACTAAAGGCTCTCCCAACGCTCCAAAGGGTTTACCATTGCCTTCCCAAACAGTCAAATGGACAGTCCTTGTTAACCACAAACAATGGGAGCAAATGGCTAAAGAGTATAAACAAGCACAAATCAAACTAAAGGGGAGTCGAATTGTCATTCAAGGAGAGTTGTTACTCGAACCTCATTTTATGGTTGAGGAAGGGTCAATCGGTGTCGTTGCCTATAAAATCGAGTGTGTAGAAGCAAGAAAAATTATTGAGGAACAACAATTGTCAAACACACCACAAACATGAGGATTTTGTGACGATCTATTCGTTATTATTTATGATAGCTTATGAATCATAAAGTGAATTGGTTGAAATCGACGCTATTCTCTCGTTTTCGACAAGTATGATTCACTTTTTTGTTCGAATCTGGTAAACTCAGGTCAGCCGTCCTCTACCAAAATAAAGTAGAGGACAACTAAAAAAGCTCACAGCCCCTGAAGGCTGATAAGCTCGACCTGAGTGTGATGAATAGGTTTCAACCCTAAACCTATCGTCACCGATCAAGGAGTGCCCAACTCCAAGATCACCATCAGATTCGATGTAAGGTATACGAAAACCTTTTACATACTGATGATGATTTTGAAAAATTGACGGCTCCTTGGTTTCAAGACACCCAGGTAGCCGTTTTTTTGCTATATTCGTTATTCCTAATTCCTAAAGAAAAGGAGTGAACTCATATGTCTCGATCAAAAAGCCCACCTAAGGAAAATCGGTTATATTGAACAAGTCCCATTGTTCAATATAACCGATTCCAAAAAATAAGAAGTTATCTACCCAAGACAACCATCCATCAAAAATACCAAACGGTGACTACATTATACTCAAAAAATGTTAGTCATACAAGGTCTTTGGGTAGATAACTTCCCTGGTATTTTTTTCTTTTTCACAGCTAACACTAGGGAGGTTTTTGTTTTGAAGATTTTGAATTTATGCACCCCTTACATAAACACCATACTTTCTCTACGTAAAGGTTCTGCCCGGAAAGTGGGGTGGATCGCTTGAACTCTACAAACACTTCCATCGAAAAATCTCCGTTAGAAATCATTTGGGGGACTCGACTTTTAGACGAAGGATTCCTTGGCATACCTAATATCATTGTTCGTAATTATCGAAAACTCGGTATCGAACACGGTGAGTTTGGTTTGTTGTGCTGCATTTTAACGTATAAGCATGACTATCAAGATCCATACCCCAGCCACGAAAAGATAGCCGACCATTTGCAATGCAGTACAAGGCAAGTTCGAAAATGGATTGACAGCTTGGAATCCAAAAATTTGCTCATGATTGGTAGACGGCGAAACAAAACCAATAAACAACTGGGAACCATGGTTTACAATTTCAAACCCTTGATTGATTCTGCTTTAAAACTAGTCGGGGAACATCCCCTACCTAATCCCGTTGACGACTGGGAAGTTGAATATCAAAAGCCAGTGGTACCTGAAGTACCACTGGAACCTCAGGTTCCAGTGGGTCCGAATCATCCAGTGGAACTTGAAATACCAGTAGGTACCGGACCTGAGGTACCACTGAATAGATCTTTGAATAGATCTATAAATAATAAGAATAATAATAACGCGCATGCGCGCGCGATTTATATAGACATAACCGTGGAAAATCAAGAAGCTGAAGAAAAAGATTTTTCGACATCAACTCTTTTTTCTGACATGCCCACTTCATCTTCTTCGTCACCTAGCAACACTATGAAAGATTACGATTGGGATAAGAACGAAAATCCAGAAACAATCGCATCTTTAGAAATGAACCAGGAACCTATCTATACGATGATTGGACAAGCTGCTCTGGAACCTATTTGGGAAGAAATCCCTAACCCGAAGGAACCCAATCACACAGACTTTCACTCACAGGTCGTCGAACCTGCCTGCCAAGCTTTTGAACAAAAAATCATGATCTATCTCGGTCGGCCTTTCGTTGTCCGGGAAGAAGACTACAGAAAACTGGTGAGTCTTCTTGCGAGTGGTGTCCCCAAAACATTTATACTGGAGGGCATGGATCATGCTTTCAAACAGTTTGAACTGTATCATCCTGGAAAGAAACTGAGAGCACCAGCAGCATACTGCCTGGCTGTCATCGAAAGTCAGTGGGAATTAGAACTGGCCAAGCGTTCTGAACCGACACTGATTTCCTTTGAAACCAAGGCCAACAACGGAGACCAGGCAACCACTCATCAACGTTCCAGGACAAGCTATCGTTCCAATGATGTTCATCTATCCATCAATTCACCGAAACCCAAAGATCCTAGGTATCCAGCTTTTTACGAGCTTTTTCCGGACGGTTAAGTCCGAATTCATACAAAAAAAGGCTCCTGATAAAGGGGATAGATACAGCTGATCCAACGATTCAGATTGGACAATCAAGCGAGTATGTTGGGGGTATGATTCGATGGAGGGTAAAGTATTCAATGCCAAAAAAATTTGCAATGCGTTTCAAAAATCAGATTATTTTATTGCTGCGGGTGAAGATTCCACCTATTTGCAAAGTCGGGATTATGCCAAAGATATGATGGAAAATCTCAAAAAGATCACGAATGTATTGGGACATGATTTTGAAAGAGAAAATATAGCGGTCATGGTGAAATATCAATCCGATGAAGGTTGGAGGCCGATTCACGGTATAAAAGACCCTAATCTACGGCTCCTACCTATCCTGGAATTAACAGAACGTCAAGAACTTGAAGCTTCAGAACTGATTGACATTGGAGATCATATTTTAAAGGGTTATCCTAGCTTGGTTCATGCACAAGAAGAAATTGAACTAAAACTTTCAGAAAAAGGAACTTCGAAAAAATCAGCGTTGCGAAGATACAAAACACAATTAGATGAGTTTATTACCATGATACGTGCTTTTATTGATCGAGATGAACTAGCTCAATTGTTAGACTTGTACTATATCCAAAAGTGCAGTCGCACCAGTTGTTCCATGTATTTAAACATCAGTGATTCGACTGTAGATCGCATGCAAAAAGAGTTGAAATTCAAAGTGGGGAGGGGAGTTTGGCTGATGATGACACCAGCCAAACGAAAAACACTCTTACAACTTACGATGTCACTTCGACAGGAGAAGGAGTCCCCATCTTCGAAAAAGCGAGAAAAATTTCATCCAATGTTATTTGATGTAGAGCGCTGATTTCATTTAATCGAACGAGTGTACCTACAGCACTCTCGACGAGTTCAACCGGAGAAAGATCATAGGTTTGTGCGAGGTGGTATATCGTGTCCAACACTTCTGATGATATCATCCATTGGACGGGTTCGACCAACTCGTACAAACCACCTCGACGAGCTATAGGATACTCTTTCTCTGCGGCTGTGACGATCTTATTGCCTTGAAGGTAAATATCCATACTTTGATGAGCGGTCAAATAGGTCATCGGCAAGTATACGCCAAAATGCTCCAAGAGAGACAGTAGAGCTTTTGAGGCATGTCCCACATAGTCGGCGCGAAACTGATCAAAGTGATAAATCGCCGCTTCGGTGTACACGGTGACTTCGGTATGTTCGTTGGCCGTTAGAATCCGGATTTGCTCCGCCTTCTCCTCAATCGTTTGCGCAAACGATAGCGCCTCATCCACCGTCCGGTGTTCAGATGTCACGTGTTTGACTCGGTCTATATAAGTGATCTGCTCTTCCATGTAAATTCCCCCTTTTTCTTAGGTTATCACGAAAAAATGACGAAATTATCATCAACTTTTTCTCATTTTTATCTTTGATAAATCAATCGAATGGTCATAAAACAAAAATTAAAAATGACGAAAAGATGAAGGTGTTAAAAACTAAATATCTGATACGCTTGTGTAGAACAGAAAGGAGGATAGGGAATTCGCAAACGATCGTTAAAGGAGGCGCGAACGTGGGGAATAATGTTGCGCCACAGATCCCCAATGTCACGAACACGCTGGGACAGTTAGGATTTCATCCCATCAATCCTTTTACCTTTCTAAGTCAGATCACACACAGCTTTGGTTCGCTCATCGAGACCGTGTTTGCGTGGATCTACTATCTGTCGGAAATTGCGGTCCTGGTCGGGGCACTGGTCTTTGTGGTGGGTGCGATTGGACACAACAGTCGCATCAAACGGACGGGGGCTCACATTGTCCTCTATGCCATTTTGGGCTTCGTAGCCTCGATCCTTTTGCCTGGCATATTGGTTTCCATCAACAATCACTTGCATGGATAGGAGAGATCAACATGTTGAAATCGCTCAGAGGGTGGGCTACCACAGCAGCGGTAAGTGTGATCGTGGCGGGTTCCACCATGACGGCAGACGCACAGTCTCAAATTACCAATCCATTATCCGGGAAGGGAGGTTCGGTATCCGGTATCATCAACAGTCTTGTGTCTTGGGGCCTAACGGCTATTGCTGCTGTGGCGGGTGCCTTTTTCTTATTCCACTTGTATAAGGCGATCATTGGATTTATGGCGGGTTCCCACCACGCTCAAAAACGCGAAGAAGCCAAAACGCATCTTTGGTATGTGGCCATTGCTGGTGTGTTTCTTGGGGGAGCTGGCGTTATTGCAGGCGCACTCTTTAACTTTGGGCAGCACAACTTGTAAGAAAGAAGGGATATCGGATGCTTGAAGTGGTTTCACCTGTACCTATGACGGAAGGGGAAACGCTTGTGGCAGGCCTGCGCACCCGACATCTCCTACACTTTTTCACCGGAGTCCTGTTCTCGACTCCGGTGATGGCGTTAGCCTATGGCATTGCGCCGCTTTTGGGTGTTTCCCGGTTTCTATCGCTTGGAATCGGGGCAGGTATCGGACTGTGGTTTGCAACCACCACGAAAAATGGGCGTTCTGTGGCAGAAATACTATGGCTTTCGATTCGATTTTATGTACGTCCCAAACTCTTTTTGTATGACCGAACCTACCGTATCCGTGTGCATCGAGAGGAGGCGGGGAAGGTATGAAGGGGTTGATTCTTGGGGCGGGCCTGGTCCTGGTCATGGTTTGGCTCGTTTGGAGAGATCAAAAGAAACAGCGACCGTCACGATCTCGAAAGAAAGTGCAGGGCGCGCTACAAGACTTTTTGCCAATGGATTCTTTTCGGGAAGATGGGACCTTAGAGGTAGAGGGGAAATTTCGTCGGATTTTACGCGTAGGCGACATCAATCTGTTCGCTTTGTCGATGCAAGATATTCTTCGACTTCGTGAAACGTTCAAACAAACGCTTCAACGCATGGAGAATCCGTTTCAAATTTCGGTTCAAGCCCGCAGAGCCAACTATACCGACTACCTCCACTACGCCAAAGAGGTTGTGCAAGAAACCATAACGGATGTGAACAATGAGGCGTTTTCGGCTTTTTCGGAACATTTGTTGGAGCATCTCGAACAGGAAGCTCAAAAACCGAGAACCGATCGTGAAAATCTCCTGGTCATGAGTGTTTTGCCGAAAGTAGGAGGAGAAAGTGAAGAAGTGCAGTTGGAACGGCTTCACAATGAAGAACGCATCATGGTCGAGGGACTGTCGGATATGGGAATCCGGTACGAGCTGTTGCGGCCTCATCAGGTAGTAGAAGCAATTCAGAACTTTTGGCATCGCCAAAGGGCGATTACTCAACGCTATCGAGACGCTTTACAACGAGGAATGCATGCGCCGCGAGTCACCGGTACCGATGACATTCCAGAGGAAGAAAGAGGTTGAGTCCATGGCCTTTGTTGGTGGGAGAAACAAGAAAAAAAGAAACGTTCTTTGGGAAGATCCCAGCGTTCTTGGGGAACACGCGCCTGTTCTTCGCGATCTGATGACGGTCGCAGATGGATTGGAAGTCAAGGACACAGAAGTGTATGTCTCCCCAAGCGGCTTCACCAAAACGTACTATGTCACAGCGCTGCCGTCTACACTCGACTTTGGGTATCTGCGAAGCTTTTTTCAAGTAGGGGCGGATGTGCATGTGGCGCTCCACGTCGAACCGGCCGATTCCTCTCTGGCCATGAGTAAGCGAACGAAAATGATGGTAAAAATCGAGTCGGATATTCTCGCGGAGCAAAAAGCAGGGACCAACAAACAGATTGCCTTTTTACAACAACAGTACAGTCTACTTGAAAAAGAGCGCGAGGAATTGCGTCTGGGGTTGGAGCGTTTGTTTTATGTGACGATCATCTTTACGGTCAGTTCACCCGATCGGGATGAGTTTGAAGCTGCATGTGAACGGATTGAACGCAAAGGCTTTGATGGATTTCTCATCCGGGAAGCCTACAAAGAACACGATTTGGGATTAAAAGCAGTGGCTCCTATTGGGCTGAATGTGTTGCGGCATCCGATAGAGATGACCTCATCGGCCTTGGCGAATGCGTTTCCTTTTAGTAATGCTCATTTCAGTCACGAATATGGCGTGCCCATTGGGATAGACTGGACCAGCGGTCATTTGAATCGGTTGGACTGTTGGCACAAAGATCTTGTGAATCATAACATCTTTGTCATTGGCACTTCAGGAGGTGGCAAGAGCTTTTTGACCAAAGCGCTCATCGCACGTTCGGCCGTTTTTGGCGTGCAGCACGCGATCCTGGATTACGATGGAGAGTACCGTGCCCTAACAGCGGCTTTAGGCGGTACATCCTATCGGATTCACGAACGCTCGGAACATCGGTTCAATCCGTTTGAAATCGGAGAAGGAACCGAAAAAATGCCCGATGGTTCCTATCGTACGTATGTGGATGTGAAGGGCAAAATATCGGAGATGGAACGGCTCATTCTGACCATGGCTCATCTATACGGAGAGCACGATCCTCTGGATGCTTATACCTCGGCAGTGGTGAATGAACTTTTACAAAAGATGTATGAGGTGGACTTTGGTTTTACCGAAGATCCAGCTTCCTTACGTGAAGAGGAAGCGGAGTTTGAAAGGGATGTCAAAGGGGACCGGGTGTTGCGATATAAGTACCGCCCTCAACCTCGGTTTTCTGACTTTTATCGCAAGTTGGAACAGGTTGCAGAAACCGACTCGCGCTTAAAAGACCTGCTACTACGTCTTCGGCGCTTTAAAGAAGGCGGGACAGAGGGCATGTTTGACTGTTACAGTACGGTCTCGATGAGCGAACTGGAAAAAGAGCGAATCATTCATTTTGATGTTTCCGGATTGAGTGAGAAGTCGATGGCCAAGCAACTTGGGATGCAGGTGATTCTGGAATGGTTGATTGAGAAATTTATGAAGAAAAATCCGGAACGGCGCAAGCGAGTGGTGATTGATGAAGCGCAAAAACTCCTCGATTCGCCGTATCAAGCCGCGGCGATTGAAGATATCTATCGAAGATTTCGCAAGTATTCGGGTTCTGCGATGGCTGCCAGCCAGGACTTCCTGAAGTTTTCGGAAAATACGCATGGTCGAGCCATCATTCAAAACAGCTCGATGAAAATTTTATTGAAACAGCTTGAAAATGACCGTGAGGCGGTGATGAAGATCACGGGCATCGAGGACCATGAGTTTGACATGTTGAAGCTCTACAGCAAAGGTCAGGCGCTGTGGATCGTGGGAGAGGAACGTTTTTCCAACATCGTGAATCCATCGGAACTGGAGATGGAACTCTATAACACGACGTATGTGGTCAGCGAAGCCGAACGGATGCGTCAGCGACAAAGGTGGGTGACAGTATGAACTGGTTTGCGGGGATTTTAGCGAACGTCATCAACTTGGTTGCGAACGGTGTGGGACTGTTGGTTAACACGGCTACGAATACGCGGGGCTTGACCAACACCGCCATGGGGAATGTGATTTTGCATGGGTTCTTTCCTTTTGAAAACTTGAATCAGTATCCGAGTTGGGGAGAGGGGAACTTCTCGGATCTCATCGATCAGCATGCCGTATCGACGTTGAGTGGATTTGCCACAGCCTTTGAAGCGTTTGGATGGGCGTTTTTTTTGGCTTCCGTGTACTTACTGGTGATGCAGATCGTACGAGCTGAAGAGAGCGCCGTACAACGGGATCGTCTCAAAAAAGGGATGGTGAGTTTGTTTGTGGCCATGGTGCTCATCGTGGGTGGCAGCCACTTTGCCGTCCTCATTACACAGATGTTCTTCTATCTGAGTGATTATTTCATCAACCTCCATCCGATAGAAAATTGGACCAGCCTCAAAACGAGCGGTAACCAGGCCTTGCTCAATTCTATCGTCAACCTGATTCAATCGGTACTCTCGATCATCGTTTGGATCGTATATCAATTTCGTCTCATCTTTCTCTATATCTGGATGATCTTTTTCCCGCTCGCGATGGCGTTTTACGCGAGCGATAAAACTCGTGGCATCACGAAAATGTGGTGGACGGAGTGGATCTACCAAATGGCGGTACCGTTTGGCCAGGCCGTGGTGTATGGGGTTTCCTCTGCGGTAGCGTCACCGTCGAAAAGTGGGGCAGCCTTGACTGCTGCAGATCTTTTTGTCGCCCTCTCGGGTACGATAGGTCTCCTTTTGTCGGCTACGTATGTCAGAAAGCTGATTGACGTGGTGGCGCAAGGGTTTGGCACGTCTGTGCTCGGTTCGGGACATGGCATGGCGTGGGGAACTTTGGCCATGGCAGGGGGAGCCGCTGCCACGATGGATGTGACAGGCAAGGCAGCCATCCACTCCAGCAAGTTCGCTGCGAAACAAACCGTAGGCAGGGGCTTGAAAATGGCCGATAGACACATTTTTAAAGACAAAGCAGAAAATATGATTCGAAGTAAAGGAGAAGTTTATGCAGGTGCGATACAAGCAGGAGCCACCGCTGATGATATCGTCATGATGAAGAGTATGGGAGGCGCTTCAGGTGATGCAATTGGCGCGGGTGGTGCCGGTATGGAAACAGCAGGTCGAGGTTCGCCGGGAAGCTCGATGGGAACAGGTGGTGGTGGCGGACGTTCGGGTGCGACGGGAAACCGTCATCCGTTGACGCCAATCCTTCAATCACGTACGGCCAGCGCGCTCAAAGGAACGCATCAAGACATGAGACAAGGACTTCAAAATAGTCATTTTGGGACGTGGGCTGCTGTCAAGAGACAAGCCTGGGAAAATGAAGGTGGAACCTTAGGATACGTCAGCCGAAAGATTTCACCCAAAATCTTGCAAGGATTGCATCATGAGAAAGTGAAAGCCTTGCCCGGTGCAAAAGGGCTGGCATCGGGTGTGCAAAGGCACTTATTGCAAGCGGAAAACAAGAAAGAAAAACTGGATACCTTGCGTATGCATCTCCAGGATGCCTTACAGAGAAATGAGGCCATGCAACGAGTTCCTGCGATGACTCATCTCTACGATCCAGAAACCCATGAGTTTCAACCGTCTGCAGCTGAGCAAAAATACAATACTGCGCGAGAGCAGTTACACAAGGCTTTGCAAGGATCGGGATTGTCTTCGGAGGTGGCTCAAAGGCGAGTGGAACAGTTTGAGCGACTTTGGCAGGGGGGAAAACACTGGACCCATTTATCTCGGTACTCGCTTGAAACTCAACAAGCGTATCGTCAGGCATACAGTGCCTACCATCCGGCCCAAAAGGATAAACAGGCGAAAGAATTGGTACTTCAAGGCAAGGTCAATCTTCCGGTTTATAAAGATCCGGTGGCCGAACACAAAGCGAAAACACCCGCATTTTTGAATGACGCACGAAATGCAGTAGCCTATCGACGGTGAGGACAAAAAAGGCAGATGGCACCGAACCTGGCGGAGGTTAGGTGCCAATTTTGTGGGTGGTGATGGACATAGCGTATCACGAACTTAATCTTGCCCACAAGCGAAAAAAGTGTGGATGCCAGCCATGGGGGATTCATCCAGATGATACGATAGAGACAACAAAGATAGCTGTAGGGGGTGGCCCATTTGCATGGATGGATGTTCTATTTTAGTCAGTGGTGTCATCACATGCGGGCGTTTTTGCCGTGGTGGGGACCGATTGTTCTCGCTTTTTATACAGGATATATCTTTTGGGTGAGTATTTTTCCACATCGATACACTTATATGGAATTAGAAGGACGACATTGGTCTATGAAGGATGATATGAAAGTTTTTGGAATGAAAATAGGTTTTTTCTCTTTGGTTGTTTATTATGTGTTGTGGTTTGCGCTTCCTTATCCAGGAACGGAACTGTTGTTTGATATTTTCGCTCTTCCATGGCTATTGATATACCTCGGAATTGTGTTCGGTGTTCCTCTGATGGAAGGCTTTTTTCTTTTTTTCTCTTATGAAACGAAAGCATACAACAGTGGCATGACACGTGTTGAGTGGGAAATGTATGTAGAACAGAAAAGGCGACTTCAAACCCGTCTCAAACAAGAAGAATTAACGGCTTGGGTACGAGCGCATTCGCTGGAAACATCAGAAGAAGAGGTCGAAATGGCGGCGCATGACAAGCGCAGTCGCTTTAAGGTGATCCCCGGAAAAAGGAAGAGAGGGTGATTGGGTATGGCGTTTTGGCATATGTTGGTGCGGTTGTATTTGCTCATTCCGGATTTTTCGTGGGAAGCCCATGTGTTTCATACGATTCATCGAGTGATTCCCTGGTATGTGCCGGGTATGATTGCTTTTGGGATTGCACCTGCCAGCGTATTGCTCATCTTGATGGGGGATCAAGTGTTCGGGAAATTTCGATGGTTCAAAGCTTCCCGATATTACAGGTTTGTGGAAATTGAATTGTGGAAAGTTTCCTACTATCTGGTATGGGCGGTGTATATCTTTTGGTTGCCGCTGCCTTGGCCAAGAATCGCGTTTTTGATTTGGGCGGTGTATCTCTATCGTCGGTATCGGTTTTTCCAGTGGCGCTATCGAACTCGACATATTCGTCGGCGGATGTGGCGATCCATCATGGAAGGACGATTAGAGGACATCTAATACAAAATTAGTCGAATTAGGGAGGAATATGTAGAAATTTGTAGAATATACCTGCTTGTATTTTCTACAAATCACCAGAAAGAGGGTTGGGGCAATGGGAAACACACAAACCACCACAACGACAACGGTCGTGGTCGGTAAAAACATGGTACTAGCGTATGTTTTGTGGTTTTTTCTTGGTAGTTTGGGCATTCATCGGTTTTATCTTGGGCGGATCGGCACAGGTATTGTCCAGTTGATTCTAGGTGTTATCGGTTGGGCCACGGCAGTTTTTGTAGTGGGTTGGTTCTTTTTGGGCGTTTTGTATCTGTGGCTCCTGGTTGATCTTTTTTTGATACCGGGTATGGCTAGAAGAAGTTTGGGGTCAGATGTTCTGTACCACACTGTAACGACTACAACGGCTTCAGAGGAAAAAAGCGAATAAAAACGAGACGCGCATGAGCGTTTCGAATCCAATCTATTCTGAAATCCATTTGCATGGAAATGATATAGTTGAAGAAAAAAGTGATATAATAAAACAGAAAAGAATGGGTGAATATAAGAATATCCCCATCTGCTGCGAACAGATGAGGATATCTTGGGCCTGCAACGCATGTTAAAGGCCAGAAAAGAATAATTTAAAGTGTGATTATGACAACCAATCCCTAAGCTCTGGCAAGCTTAGATCAAGGATTGGTTGTCGGTTTTTGGTCGGGATTGAGATTCTTTTCTCGCTTTTTGCGGAACTTTTCTAATTCCAATTCGATAGTGAATCCTAAACACCGAAACAAAAACCGAAATCTCTTCAAATTCGGCCACCCCCTTGCAAAAGATGTACCCATCTTATGCGTTGCGGGCCTCACAACAGGTGGCCGTCTCAAAAACATACGTTGGAGAAGTCTAGCTTCTATAGCTATTGTAGCATAGAAACAGTAGATTCTTTTTGAATCCACTTGCATGGAGATGCGGGTGGTTTTTCTGTTTTTATCCCCTAAAAAATGAGGAAAAGTTGACAAACTATTAAACATCTTTCCTGCTAACTTAGAAGTGGGAGGGATGTGCTTGTGAATACACTTTTGTCATCGCACTCAACCGATGTGCATGCGATTTACGAGGTGTTTTTTCACCATCTAGCGGACATGGCGGAGTATCGTTTGGATGCTACGGGGCATGTTCATCGGGTAGCCGACAACGCCAAAAAGCTGGCACAGTATATGGGACTAGATACACAGACGACGGAGCGGTTATATCTCGCCTCATTGCTTCATGATGTAGGCAAAGTGGCCATTCCTCGCGAGCTTCTCCTCAAACCTGATCCGCTCAGTTTTGAAGAACGAATCTGCATGCAGCAACACACGATTGTGGGCGAACAACTCATCGAAGAGTGGTCTCTTTCCTTGATCCATCATCTGCCGGAACCCTTACTGTTTCAGTATGCCAAGCAGATTGCGCGCAGTCATCACGAGAACATGGATGGTTCCGGTTATCCCGATGGCCTGGTTGGTGAAGCGATTCCTTTGCATGCGAGAATCGTCAAAGTGGCCGATGTACTGGATGCTTTGCAGAGCAAGCGCACCTACAAAGAAGCCTGGTTATGGACGGATACGTTGGAAGAGTTGGAGCGTCTGTCAGGAGTAACTCTGGATGCGCGTATTGTCGAGTGGGTTGTGCGTCACCCGGAGCGATTTCGGAGGCGCACATCGTGAAGAAGAAAGGAATTCTGTCCGTATTGGAGATACCCACAGAGCCGAAAGACTTGTTTCCGTGGGTAGTCCAAAGATTGGTTGTTTCAGCGGGTCTTGGGAATGTCTTGGGAATCGGGCTATTGGTTTTGGCAGGAATCTCTCTCCTGGGATTTCTGGTCGGGGACTATCAGTCCACAGGGGACGGCACGGTTGGAAAAAACGGCAACCTCCAGCTCAATAGTGCCACCAAAGCGAAGGAACAAGCACTTTTTTCACATGATACGGAAGTAGCCGATGCCTGGCAGCAAGGGTTGAGCGCTGCGCAAATTGCACAAGTACAGGAGGAACAGGCGGGTTTACCTGCGGCGGTGTTGTTGGCGGTGGGGAAAGTGGAGAACAATCTCTCTCCTCCTGATGCCCATCGGTATGCATCGTATCTCCAGTCTCAATTCGTTTGGCAAACCTATGATGATGTCACCATTCACTATTGGACGACCCGTTCGAAAAATGGCCATATCCAACATCACCAGTCAGAAACGATCACACCCGTGACCATGCTTCTATCCGCAAACGTGTGGGATGGTTCGTTAACCAATCACTATCACTGGGTATCGAGAATGGTCGGCAATACGGATCGTGGCACGTATACACGAGAGATAGAGTGGTCCAATACCCAGCGTAACTATCGTTGGTCGAGGGTATGGTCGCTGTTGCAACATATTCCTGCCCATTTGGGCGGACATACACAGGTGCTCCAAAAGTCCAAGACCAATCGTCAGTTGTTAGCCGCACTCATGGCTGCGGTAGATGATACGCTTTCCGATCCCTATGTCCAAGCGATGGTGGATGTCGTGGATTATTCAAGCGGTGTAGTTGGACTCGGCGGCATCGGTCCCATTGCCCCACCGAGCGGAAACGTCATTCAAAACATTCTTCGTTATCGCTCGTATATCGAGAAAGTGGCTCATGCGTTGCAGATACCTGCTGTTCTCATCGCAGGAGTGATCTATCAAGAGTCCGGTGGTCGTGAACACGGCTTTGGACCTGGAGGAATTTTGACATCTTCGGCGGGAGCAATGGGTCTCATGCAAGTGGAACCGTCCACCGCTGCTGGTTTGGTGGTGAGCGGCGTACCGGTTGGCAATCAAGCTATGTCCGATTTGTCCAATGCGAGCATGAACATCTTGCTTGGGAGTCTCTATCTCTCGGATCTCTATCACCAGTTTGGAGAGAATGTGGAGGAAACGTTGTCCGCCTACAATGCGGGTGGGGGTGCAGAGGAAGAAGCTTTGGCGCAAGGCTATACGGTGGCTCAAAACAGTCAAACGCTACAGTATGTCCAAGCGATCGCAGGCAGTTGGATACCTGCTTTACAAAAGTATTTTGGAGACGTTTAAAAATGTAAGACGAAGAGTTGTTCCGTAAAAATGAGGATTATTTGACGATTATGAGAACAAAAAATACGTTAGATTGGACATTAGGAGGTGAACCGCATGTTGTATTTGGCGTTTCCTGTAGATTTACGGGACCGTTTTTCGGGGAGTGAGTGGCTGATCTATCCGAAACAAGTACAGGAAACTCGTTTTACACCAGAGGATACCGTGGTTCTTTCGGAGTGGATAGCCAAAGATCGGGCGGAATTGCTTCAAATACTGCATACCGTACAAAAAACGGGTGCACGCATCGTGTATGTCGGCAGTAAGACGGAAGAGACAGAGGAGTGGAAACGACAACTGTGTCTCTATCGGGTCTATGATTTTCTCTTCTTTGGGGAGGAAATGGTGCTCAAAGAACTGGAAGACCTGCTGGAACATCCCCGATCGCCCCAAGAGGTAGCGAGATACCTTCCCGAGTCCAAGGCAACGTCGGTGCCGACCATCGTGGAGGAAGCAGCAGAAGCGAAGAAACGAAGTCGTTTTCGTTGGCCGATTCGCAAAGTGCCGGAATCGCCTGTTCTAAACCCGCGTCCTCCATCCGCGCTTTGGGTGGTCATGGGACTTTGGCCTCGAAGTGGTGTCTCGACAGTAGCACAACTTTTGGCCAAGACCTGTGTGGAAACACAACCGGGGATGGTTGTGACGATTCTGGAAGGGCCAAGGTCCTGGCCGCGTCTTTGGGAGTACTTTCAATTGGAGATAGAAAAGCCACTAGACAAGGTCAAGTTTTGGACGCAAGACGGCAAGGGAGAGGCCTTTGTCAAGGAAGGTGTACAACTGGTTCCATTACCACCTGGAAAGAGTATTCGGGATGAAAAGTGGATTCCGGTTGTGTTGCGGTACGTAAAACAAGGTTTGACGATTGTGGATGCCGATGATCTCGACGAAACTCTTTTATCTCTCGCCGATCAAGTGTGGTGTGTGCTTGATTGCGATCCCACTTATCTGGCTTTGCCGGATTTGGGAGAGAAATATCAGATATTGCGTGAGTTAGCCAAAGACAAGCTCATTACCGTCATGAACAAGTGGACGAGTGTGGTGCGGATACCTAGAGACGTGTTTGAGTCACCCGTTACACTCCCCTATTTGCCACCGGAGAAAGTGCAACGGGCGTTATGGGAAGGACGGTTTTTTCGTGTCGAAGAACACTTGGATGTCTTGGAACCACTGGTGAAATGGGGATGGGAGGAACGACGTTGAACGCAGCCATGAAGTATACATTGGCGGGTTTGCTGTTTGTCATTGGGGTCGGAGGTAGCATGATGTACAACGCCTACGTTGCCCCGAAACTGGACAGCGAAACGGTTTGGGTAGCGAAAAGCGACTTGAGTCCAGATACACCGCTATCCCCAAGCGATTGGATGAAAGAGTCTATGCCGCGTCAGGATGTGCCTGTAGGAGCTGTTTCAAATGTGCAGGAGTTAGAGGGTCTATATACTTCAGAACATTTGAGTCCTAAGCAAGTCATTACAGTGGATGAGATTCAGTCGAATCCTTTCACGATCACACCAGGCACAAGAGATGTTCCGCTGGCAGAATCCTGGATTGCTTCTATGTCACCCACGCTTCGTGCGGGAGATTTCGTCACTCTTACGTTTTTACCGTCCACGATGGGGTCTGGTACCGGGAAACCCACGACTTTGCCCACTTTGAGTAGTTTGACACACGTATTGGTTTTGTCCGTGCATACCTCGAACAATCAGGAAGTTGTCACCACACCACCGATCACAGGACCTTCCGGCGTAGGGGCGCCGGTGAACGGTTTAGGTGTACCGAATGAAGTCGATGTGAAATTGACCACGAGTGAAACCAACGAATTGGCCCAAGCCATTGCAGAGGGAGAAAAGCTGTTGATATCCGGAAGTGCTCAAGGAGGGCAAAGGTCGTGAAAGTGTTAGGGGAATTAGAAACCATACAGGGAATGGAACTCGTCTCCTCATTGGAAGAGTTGAGTGCGACGCGCGAGGATGTGATCATTGACAGCCGCAAGGTGTCCAAAAGTGAACTATACGCCTGGCGACAACAGCATCCAACAGGGAAAGTTTACTATCTGGTTGAGGAAAAAGATCCCGTCCTGGACGCTTTTGCGAGAGCGCAGGACGTACAGCTGGTCTTGTCGGGAGACATTCCTCACTTGCTGCGTGGACAAACACTCTCGGACCAACCCGTACTGGCTTTGTGGGGCGTGGTACCGCGTGTAGGGACGACCTTGCTTGCCTTGGCTTTGGGCCGTGTCATGACCGAGATGCACGGGGGCCATGTGGGGGTCATCGGGTTAAACGGCTACAATCCTGGATTTTGGATGCTCAAAGAACAAGATCATGCACTGGACGATGTGCTTTCATCCGTCAGAACGAAGCGTATAGATGGGACGACACTGCAAACAGCCATGGTGACGATGAGCCACAAGCTGTCCTATTTACCGGGTTTGCGTAACGCTTTACATGCGCTGGAATTCCAGCCAGAGGACGTCCAATTCCTCTTGTCCGTGGCCAAAAGATCGTTTGATGTCGTGATCGTGGATGTGGGGAGTGTCCTGAACACGGCGCTGGCGCTCGAAGGAATTCGTCAGGCGACACATCGGTACTGTGTGTCCAGTGATCGGTTCTCGGCACAACAGCAATACTTTCAGCAGATGGACTACTGTTTGAAGCCGATGGGATTGAGTTCGGAACACTGGATGCTGGTGGGCAATCAGTTGTACGGGAAGCAGGAAGTGCTGGCCAAATCCTTAGGGATGTTGCCAGTCGCAGGGATTGCTTATCAGGATCGGTTCGATATGTACGCTGAACAACAACCCGATCCCATTCAGTATTTTCTCGATGATCGACGCACGAAAAAAGCTCTGGAAACCATTGTGACTTCCGTTATCGATACCAAAAGAGAGCGGGTGGTGAAATGAAAACGATAGAATCGCTTTTACCCGAACACCCCTTTCGAGCCGATCAATACCTGCAAGCTGTGCAAGAACAGCAAGTGCGCATGTTTGGGGATATCCCCTTTGATAAGGCGCTCGCCGCGTTTTCGGCGTATATGGATGCGCAGCTGTTGCAAAGAGGGGCCAAGGGTCAGGATGATGAGACGTTTTTGGCCAGAAAGCATCAGGCGATGGTCGGGGACGCGGCAGCGAAACACTATTTTTTTCAGCAGATTCGCGATTTTTTACGAGCTGAGCCGGTGTATCGCCGTACCCAATATCCGTCTTACTATCGAAGCTTGGAAGAAGCAATTTTTGAGCACTTGTACGGGTTCGGGCCGATGGCCGCATGGTTTCGAGATCCGACGGAGTCTGCCATGGTCAATGGCGTCGATATCCTGTTTGGTGTTCCTGGGAAAAACACGAAGGAACTGCAACCGTATCGCTTTGATTCCATCGAGCAAGTTGAAAAACTGGTGCGTACGCTGACCCTGAAAGATCCGTCGACCCAGGTGAATCACAAACAGAACTGGACGCAAGTGGATATGTTGAACGGGACACGCGTGACCATCTTTACGCCGCCTTTATCCGAAACCCTGGCACTGGTTTTCCGCCAATACCTCTTTCGCACCTACAGTTTTGAAGAGGAGGCGAAGATGGGGACGATTCCTGCCGAGAGCGTGGAGTGGTGGAAACAACTGAGTCGCCTGATGCTCTCCATGTTGACGACGGGGCATAGACGTTCGGGCAAGACCACATTTTTGAAGGTCATCTACGGAGCCCGTGATCCCAATCTCGATGTACTGACGGTGGAACGGGGCACGTTTGAAGCGCACCTTCGACGTGACTTCCCCGAAAGGGCGGCTCATATCATCGCGCTGAGGTCTGAGTTGGATGGTATGGAATCTCTTTTTCCAGCGTTTTTACGCTCGGATGCCCACTACATTTTGGTTCCAGAGATTCGCAGCCAGGAAGTGTGGCTGGCCATACAGTCCAGAGAAAGAGCGGACGGCTGGCTGGGCAGTTATCACGGGCAGTATGTAGCGAATATTCCTTTGGAACTGGCGCACTTGATGCTTGAAGGACAAGCCAATCTGGACTTTCGTTCAGCCTACATTCGTGCGGCTCAAAGTGTCGATGTGGTCATCGTGATGGGGGAGGATGAGCAGGGAAAAAAACGCGTCCTCGAAGTTCATGCGTATGACTATGATCCGGACACAGAAAGCTTTACAGTGACACCCTGGATGCGTTACCACAAGCCAAGCGAGACCTGGACGTTTCATGATGAGATACCGCCTCAATTACTCACCAGGCTGCGACAAAAAGTACAGCCCCAACTGCTCCAGGCGTTTGAGAGCGAGTTTGCAGCACTGGCGTCGGCCTTCCCGATGGAAGAGACCAGCGTCCGGCGTCTTTCCATCGGAGGTGGGAAAAGGTGATCTACCGTGTGCTCAATCTGGCGTTGCAAGGATTTTGGTACGCTCTGGCAGTCGCAGGGTTTTTGATCCTCTTTCGTTCACTGCGCCAAGATACCATCGAACGATTGCGCAGGATGTATTACGGGTTCGGTCATCGGCAGTTGCTGCGAGTGCATGGAGGATTCCAAAAACGCACACTTCCTGATCGGGAACAAGAGACATGGTTACATGGGGTGAATCATCATCTGGAAACGCTGATTTATACCGTGCGAAAACGTCCGAAAGATCCAGTGGTACCAAGGTTTCTCATCACGTCGGGCAGTATCGGAGGATTGACTTTTCTCTTTTGTCTGGTGGGTGTACAAAGTTTCGCTTTTGCACTGATGGCTGGACTTTTGGTCACGGGACTGCCCTATCTATGGTTACAGGTGAGGCGGTACCAAATTGGCGTACAAAACAGTTATGAAATCTCAACATTGCTCGATACGCTGTTGGCGGAGTATCGCAAGCACGATCACAGTATGATGCATGCGCTCGAAGCCACGGTCAAAATCTTGCCGGATCGTCCCATTCGCCGGGCCTTGTTTCGACTGACAGATCGGTTGGCCAACTATACTACGCCCGAAGAAGCCAGACGCGCGCTGCGTCGATTTTCCGAGGAGATGTCCACGACTTGGGCACTGCAACTGGCGAACGATTTGGAGCACGCCTTTCTCGATCAACTCGATGTGGAGATGTCATTGGCCATGACTCGCAAAGAGCTTCAGTTCATCGAAGATGCCAGAAAGGACGAGAAGTGGGTCAGTTCGGACAACCTCCTCATTGCCATTGTGCCGTTTTTGCTCTGGCCGCTCATCCTGGCCATCTTGCAACTGAAACTCTCACACCATATCCTCTATGACCAATTTGCGACTCGTGAAGGTTTGCGGTGGTTTGTACTGACACTCTTTGCCACGTTGGGATCGTTTGCGATTGGGATTATCTTCTTTCGTCCCAAGCAGGATTTGTAGGAGGCGAATAATGATGGGAGCCTGGTGGGTTTTAGCGCTTGGCGTGATACCGGCAGTCTTTTTCTTTGTGTCGGGTGTCCAGACCGAATCGGAACGGATACGGTTCCGCGCGCGTGTGATGGGAAGGTTGTACGCAGCCAGAGCCAAGATGCGATCCCGATCCGAGGAGAGCGAACTGCAAACGTTATTTTATGCCGCCGATATTCCCTGGAAAGTTTCCACCTATCGGATGTTGCGCTGGATGATCGTGGCGTTTCTACTCGTTTGGGCAGGGTTTCAGGTTTGGCATCGACAACTATGGGGCGTATTGCCACCGCTGTTCTTTGTGGTGTTGACGGATCCGCATAAAGGTTTTCCCATGCACTCTTTGCTTCTTTTGCTTCAGAAGCAGGCTACGAAAAAACGCAATCGGAGTGTGTATCTGCTCTACCGTTTGTTGTATCAAGCAGTGTTGGTGTTTCAGGATCGTCCGGTCAGTGTCTATGATTTATTGCGCCGCCAATGGCCGCGCGTGCCTCGTCTGGCTCCGTTTTTACAACGTTGTTTGCTGACATATGTGGAAAACCCCAAAGCCTCGCTGGAACGGTTTGCGGAAGAAGTCGGTACGAAGCAGGCCAAAACGCTGACCGATATGCTGTGGCAAATGGAAGAGGGCGGCGCGAAGGTGGCGCTGGATGTGTTCCAAGCGAACTATGAGAGCTTTCAGGCCGATCGCAAGGCCGACTTTAAGGCCAAGATCAGTGCGAGATCTTTGTTGGCGACGGGTTTAGTGATGATGGGGCTGCTGGCACTTGATCGGGACATCAATGTGTTGGTGCAGATTTATACCTCACATATCTTGCAGTCAGCCATGAAATGACGGATTCAAAAATGACGAAATGTTGATGATAAAAAAGTGATTCCATTTGATATGTTTAAGTTAGCCGGAAAGGAGGGGGGCAAGTGTCTGTCACCAGGCGGGCAATTTTGGGTTTGCTTTTGCTTTTAGCGGTGATATTACCCGTTCTCTCGAATGTGGTGAGTGGGGTTGCTGCAGAAAAGCAAAGCGCCAGCACGAGTGCAGGTCAGAGTTTGGTACACATCACGCAGCAAAATTTGGCGACAAGATGATGGAGGAGAGGAAATCATGGGTTCTGTCAGTCGATGGTTGTTGTATGGGTTAATTGGGTTGGCGGCAGGTTTAGTCATGGTAGTAGGCTATATGGCCTGGAGTAACAACCAACAATCCAGCGCGCAAAATTATGCGGGACAACAATTAACCAAAGCGGAACAAACGTACAGTGTATCGTAACGAGTAGGGAGGGCGGAGCTGGTGAGCTTTGGGTTGAGAAATATCCTCATTGTAATTTTGCTTTCGATCATCGTCCTTTCTTGGAACTATCAGCCGTATATGGACATGATCAATGGTGTGAGAGAGCAGTATCTCCAATCCGCCGTCTATACAGCCCTCTCCGAGGCGAAAATCAAGGGGGAGTTCACCAGCTCCGATCTGGATACCATTCAATCGACAGTGGCGGATACGCTTGGTTATCCGCCCCAGGATGTGCTGGTGCAAGGGACAACCACGTTTACTACAGTCGGCTCTCCCATGAGTCTGACGATCTCGATACCGAGTCAGATCAGCCTCTTTTCAAGTAGTGCGTCCAATGCTTTGCAGTTGACAGCTTCTGAAACGGTGGATAGCGAGGCCATCTCATGAAGTGGATACTCATGGTGACGTTTCTTGTCGTACTCTACGGGATGACGCATATTCAAGTGCTCAACATGACCACGCAGGAAATCGCGTACACACGCATTGAAACTGCCATGCGATTGGCCGATCACGATGCTACGCTGGATGTGACAGAGGCTAGTGTAGCAGCAGGTGAGCCTGTGTTTGATCAAACGGCTGCACTAGCCACGTTTGAACAGTCGTTGGCGGAAAATTTAGACTTGAATCCAACCACACTACAACCGTATCCCAACACCCTGCTGACCGTGGCCCCGAAAATTCTGACGGTATCGTATTTTGACTGGAGCGATGTGACGGCCTTCCCGACTACGATCGTGGATACCACTGATGGGGTGGATATGCCTGTATCAGCTCCGTCGATCCTGGCAGTGGTGCAATTTACCATCCCAAGCCACGCGCCGGGTGTACCAGCGATTACCGAAGCGGTACCTGTTGTGGAAAGCTACCACGGTGAGATGTGAAAGGAAAATTCGTTGAGTCAAAGATAGGTGAGACGGAAGCGATGATGCTCAACATGCTTCTGTCTTTTTTTTTGTGAAATACGCAAGTATACAAGGGTGTTATTTATGAATATAATAAATTACAAAATTAATAACAGGGGATGCCTGACATGCAGCAAGAAAGTTTGCGTTTGGTTAATTCAAATGGGCAAATTTCCATTGGGAAAAAATATGCGGGTAAAACATTCAGTGTCATCGATATGGGTGATGGGATTTTACAGTTAAAAGAAGGTACTTTTATACCAAAGAGTGAAGAATGGTTATTCGAACCGGATGTATCTGAAGATTTAAAAAGAGCTATTGAATGGGCTGAACATCATGAGCCTAAAGAGACTGATTTAGAAGAGTTGGGAAAGCAGGTACAAAACGACGATGAGTGTTAGACTGGATTTGAATAATGAAGTTTTCCAGGAACACTGGCTTTCACTTGAGAAACAACAACAACTTGATGTGCTTCGGACTTTAAAAAAAATCCGTCAAATGACTTGGCAACAAATATACTCTGATCAGGGATTGAGATGGGAAAAAATCCTGTCTAAAAAAGGCCCTGATGGTCGAGATATTTTTACCATTCGAGTGACAAAAGAGCATCGTGCTATCGTATATCGACGAGAGGAATGGATGATTTTTTTGTCTCTCCATCCGAATCACGATTCGGCTTATACGAGATAGTTCAACACAAACAGCCGCCTTGGTTAGACTGGGGCGGCTTGCTTTTCAAAAATGTGTTTGGAAAGTCGTTGAAGGCTTCCCTAACTTGGTACAATTTGGGCAAGAACATCGAAGGGACTGACCCATGTGAAAAAAAGCATCGTAGGTATAACGGCAGCACTTGCTACACTATCCACTTTATCTTTATGGGCAACACCAAGTGCCATGGCGGACACATATGCGCGTGCTAACACAGAAATCGCATTGAACAACAGTTCAGTGATGAATGCGGTACATCTGATCGCCAATGACCCGTGGGCTGGAGACAGTACCAGTTGGTTGCCCGTTTATTATCTGGATGAGGCCATGCAAAAGTTGGGATTTCAAGCGAGTTGGAACGGAGACAGCTATATTTGGTCGTTGACGGTTCCGAATACGTATAGTCTTGCACCTGATGTCTCCAATCCACCAGCGAATCAAAGTCTCAACAGTGGGCGGTTGGCGATAGCATTGAATGGGACGATTGTGGAGTATGCACCACGTCTGGTTGCACCCGATCCATACAGCGGCGTAGAGACGACGTATGCCCCCATCTACTACATCATGCAAGTGATGAAACGTGTAGGGATCACAGCTACATGGAACGGTACGATGTGGAACATGACAACACCGTCAGGTACAGGAAGTAGTCCAACGGTCAATAGCAACGTGGTGACCCAGCAATTGATGGCGGACCAGATGTGGGCGATGTTTGACGCCAAAACGTGGGATGTGTATACGCATCCAACGATGAGCGAAGCTGGAGTGATGCCAAGTGCTACTGCGCCCGTCACAGCAGGAGATGTTGCCAATTACCTGTCTGATTGGGCATCTCACGCGATTGGGTATGAGGCTCAAGGTTATGGGGAAACTGCCCCATCTTTTCATTGGTTCAGTATACAGTATACGGCTTCGACGAATCCGTTCGATTGGGGAGAGATCAATGGTCTCTACGACAATACAGGGGTTACGAGTGCCAACCAAACCTTAACACCAAGCCAAACGCAAACAGTACTGTCAAATCTCCAGTGGTGGTTGAATGGATATAAAGTGTTGCCTGATGGAGCCTATGAATTGCATATGCCGTTAACTTGCTATTATGTGGCGTATGCGGACGAAGTGAATGCGCAGTCGCCTTATACCTTAGCGGACTATGAGGCTGTATTGACGGAAGATGCGAAGTTTTACGACGAGGTGACGCTGCAAAAGTCGGGGAACGATTGGTTGTTGACGTTACCCAACACCGAAGGAAGTCCGACAAATGTGGCATGGGCCGTAGCTTATGACGGTAACAACATCTATGGCTATGAAGGAGGACCAAATGATACAGGGGATCAAGGAGGTAAGACCCTCACGGTATCTTTTCAGCCTGGCGGAGGTTTTGCCATAGGTATCCATTCACTAAATGAAAACGGCTTTGGTGATGAATTTGGAATACCAGCTAACAAGACTACCTTGATGCCTCTTTATGTATTAGATACATTAGGAATGCAGTCAGCCTCTGATTTGCCTAGTGGGTTGTCTATTTAACTGAACATAGTATAAGAACCGCCCTACGAGTGTAGGGCTTTTTTGATAGGATGACACATGGAAGGTGCGGAACTTCCGCCTTCACTCCCGCGAGAAAGGGGGTGAGGGGTGCCTATGGACATGTTTCGTGTTGTTGAATCTTTCTGCAACTTGATAGTTGCCATCCTAAACACGTGCAAAGCGTGGATTGAATGGCAGACGGTCAAGAAGATGCAGGAAAAGGAGACAGGCGAAAACGGGGATGGCGTCCAACCTAATCCCCGTTCCTAGCACTCCGGCGGAAGGGCTGGTTCTAGCCAGCCTCGCCCTTCCGCTTTTATTATCTTTAGCATATGACTTATAAGATATTTCTGCAATAGTTCTTCTCTACAAAAGAAAAAATGGGAATGGGTCAATGATTTTTGATTTGACTGTTTGTTGCACATTCTTCCTGGAGAACACAAAAAATGACGAAATAATGATGATTAATAAGACCTTCCGTATGCTACGCTCAAAGAAACAAGTCCAAAGGAGCGTATGCTGTGGAGAAACGCAAAAAATGGTGGATCACGCTCGGCGCAACAGGTCTGGCGGTTGTGGCCTTGACTGCCTTTATGACGGAAAAAGCGTTGGCCTACACCTTTTACCCATCCAGCTTTCAATATGGATGATTTTTTCTCTCCATCCGAATCACGATTCGGCTTATACGAGATAGTTCAACACAAACAGCCGCCTTGGTTAGACTGGTGCGGCTTGCTTTTCAAAAATGTGTTTGGAAAGCCGTTGAAGGCTTCCCTAACTTGGTACAATTTGGGCAAGAACATCGAAGGGACTGACCCATGTGAAAAAAAGCATCGTAGGCATAACGGCAGCACTCGCGACACTATCCACTCTATCTTTATGGGCAACCCCCAGTGCTATGGCGGACACATATGCGCGTGCTAACACAGAAATCGCATTGAACAACAGTTCAGTGATGAATGCGGTACACCTGATCGCCAATGACCCGTGGGCTGGAGACAGTACCAGTTGGTTGCCCGTTTATTATCTGGATGAGGCCATGCAAAAGTTGGGATTTCAAGCGAGTTGGAACGGAGACAGCTATATTTGGTCGTTGACGGTTCCGAATACGTATAGTCTTGCACCTGATGTCTCCAATCCACCAGCGAATCAAAGTCTCAACAGTGGGCGGTTGGCGATAGCATTGAATGGGACGATTGTGGAGTATGCACCACGTCTGGTTGCACCCGATCCATACAGCGGCGTAGAGACGACGTATGCCCCCATCTACTACATCATGCAAGTGATGAAACGTGTAGGGATCACAGCTACATGGAACGGTACGATGTGGAACATGACAACACCGTCAGGTACAGGAAGTAGTCCAACGGTCAATAGCAACGTGGTGACCCAGCAATTGATGGCGGACCAGATGTGGGCGATGTTTGACGCCAAAACGTGGGATGTGTATACGCATCCAACGATGAGCGAAGCTGGAGTGATGCCAAGTGCTACTGCGCCCGTCACAGCAGGAGATGTTGCCAATTACCTGTCTGATTGGGCATCTCACGCGATTGGGTATGAGGCTCAAGGTTATGGGGAAACTGCCCCATCTTTTCATTGGTTCAGTATACAGTATACGGCTTCGACGAATCCGTTCGATTGGGGAGAGATCAATGGTCTCTACGACAATACAGGGGTTACGAGTGCCAACCAAACCTTAACACCAAGCCAAGCGCAAACAGTACTGTCAAATCTCCAGTGGTGGTTGAATGGATATAAAGTGTTGCCTGATGGAGCCTATGAATTGCATATGCCGTTAACTTGCTATTATGTGGCGTATGCGGACGAAGTGAATGCGCAGTCGCCTTATACCTTAGCGGACTATGAGGCTGTATTGACGGAAGATGCGAAGTTTTACGACGAGGTGACGCTGCAAAAGTCGGGGAACGATTGGTTGTTGACGTTACCCAACACTGAAGGAAGTTTGACGAATGTGGCATGGGGTGTTAATTACGGAAACTGGGCCTACGGATATCAAGGAGGACCAAATGGTGCTGGTGATTACGGTGGAAAAACATTTAGTGTACCTTTCCAACCAGGCGTAGGATTTTCGATAGGACTGAATTCGTTGGACGAAAATGCATTTGGAGATACAACGGGAATACCAGCTAACAAGACTACCTTGATGCCTCTTTATGTATTAGATACATTAGGAATGCAGTCAGCCTCTGATTTGCCTAGTGGGTTGTCTATTTAACTGAACATAGTATAAGAACCGCCCTACGAGTGTAGGGCTTTTTTGGTAGAATGGCAGATGGAAGGTGCGGAACTTCCGCCTTCACTCCCGCGAGAAAGGGGGTGAGGGACGTGAATGTGTTCAACTCTTGGATTGGTTTGATCACTTCTGTCATAGGTCTATGTACTGCTTTGGTACAATGGGCATCTACACGAAGGATCAAGCGGCATTCAAAGGGAAAAACACGAAAGAGCGGCAGGGACACCACCCGTAATCGCCGCTCTTAACGTCCCGGCGGAAGGGCTGGTTCTAGCCAGCCTCGCCCTTCCGCTTTTATTATCTTTAGCATATGACTTATAAAATATTTCTGCAATAGTTCTTCTCTACAAAAGAAAAAATGGGAATGGGTCAATGATTTTTGATTTGACTGTTTGTAGCACATTCTTCCTGGAGAACACAAAAAATGACGAAATAATGATGATTAATAAGACCTTCCGTATGCTACGCTCAAAGAAACAAGTCCAAAGGAGCGTATGCTGTGGAGAAACGCAAAAAATGGTGGATCACGCTCGGCGCAACAGGTCTGGCGGTTGTGGCCTTGACTGCCTTTATGACGGAAAAAGCGTTGGCCTACACCTTTTACCCATCCAGCTTTCAATACGGGAATCTGGTGCTGAATCAGCAAAACCAGACGCAAATTGATGGTGGGGCAACTATGACGATTGAAAGTCCAGGAACTGAGTCAGGGCTAAGTCATGCCACAGTGCATGCTTTTGTAGCACACGCGGATGTCCCTGGAGATGCTCAAGGGAACTGGCAGATTCCGGATATCAATATTGAAGGCACAACATTTAATGATGGCTACCCCATGATTGGTGGGTTAGGTTCGAATACTTATGACATTAACTCTTGGGTTTCCAGATTGGATGGAAACATCAACTATGTCCAAAGTTATATTCAATCGCATGGTGGAAATACGGAGGCTAACGATAAATCGAATTTTCAAAATTACGATCTCGTCGATCTCGCCACAGTGGTCATGACTTCGGGCGGGTCTATGACCGTCTACAACACGCCAACTGGGCAGTATGATGCCGAGGGGAACGAGATCTTGTCCAGTCAGTATACGGTTATCCCTTCCGCACCTCCCACGGCGGAAAGCATCACGGTATCCGATCCTTCCGCGCAGCCAGGCACGATCTATACCAACGATCCCCTTTATATCAGCGTAACGTCGCAGCAAAATGTCAACAATGGCAGTTATCAGCACCACTATGACGCTGTTGAAATCGTCAACAACAGTACGGGTCAAGCCACATGGGTTGTCGGCAGTGGATATGAGCATGCGTCACAGATGGCAGAGGAGAGCGGAGCTTATGGGACTCTGACCGAAAGTTTTCAAGCGAACGCATTGCCTGCTGGCAACTACACAGCGTACTTCTATACCAAAGACGCCGTGCACCGTTTGGCGGCTGCGCCAGCTACAACCACATTTACGGTTACAAACAGTGGTGGTGGTACGCCGACAGGTGGAGGAGGGGGCGGTATCGGGATCACGCTGTCTGCGTCTCCCACATCGTTGCCGACAGGGCAGTCCAGTACCTTGACTTACAATGTGACGGGTATGTCGAATGCGGAAATGAACAACAACATGGACTATGTGGCCATCATGGATGAGTCGGGAGATCACACTTTGAGTGGTCAAAATGAGGCAGATAGCTATACGACATCCGGTTCCGCGCAAGCCACAGATAACACTGCACAAACGGTGAGCTATGTAGCAGAGTTGATCAATTTCAACACGGGGCAAGTTTTAGCGGAGTCGAGTCCGGTACAAGTTCAATGGACAAGCGGTTATGTACCAACCTCCCCACCGCCACCACCGCCGTCGATTAGCCTGTCTCCGTCGCAAAGTGAATATTTGAACGGTGGACAGAGTGCGACCATCTCTTATACCGTCACCAACTGGGAACCATCTTATCATGTCGTTATCTTATCTGCTGGAGACGGCACAGATACCTGGAATAACAGCTACGATACCAGTGCCAGTGGATCGTATGTTGAAACAGAGCATCCAGCTCCCGGTCAATCCATCTATGTGACCTATATTGCCTACGTAGAAAACGCAGAGGGAGCGGTATTGGCTACCGCAGAGTCCGGCACGATCACTTGGCGGGCGGCTGCGCTACCAAGCATTACGATGGGAGCGAGCCCGCTTCGTACCACCAGCGGGAACACATCTTACATCTCGTACAGCGTCAGCAATATGGCGCAAGGGGATACCGTAGATGTCACAGCCGTGGGGAATGGAACGGACGAATGGCATGTGACAGGCAGCACTTCTGCCTTTGGAGCTTATGATGAAATGGAATTTCCAGAGAACGGGAATTCGACAGTAGTGACGTATACAGCGACGGTTTATAACGCCGAAGGTCAAGCTGAGTCTACAGCATCTGTGACAGTCACCTGGACCAGCTCTGTGCCGAGTATCAGCATGTCTTCACCCGCGCAAACCACAACGGGTCAACCCATTCAGGTGAGTTACCAAACGCAAAACTTGGGTTCTGGCGACTATGTGGTGGTCAAAGGTACAGGTGGGCAAGATATGTGGAGTGAAACGAGAGATACGGCTTCTTTTGCCAACTATACCGAAGTGGAGAATCCAGAAAACGGGCAAAAAACGGTGGTGGACTATACGGCCACAGTGTATAGCAAGTCAGGGCAACCACTCGCTCAAGCGACCACGACGGATACCTGGACAAGTCAGATGCCGACGATTACCCTAACGGCTAGTCCAACCTCGATGCAGCCTGGGCAACCGAGTACCCTCACGTATACCGTGGAAAACCTGGGGGCGAATGATACCGTCAGTGTGGTACCCGATGGTAATGGATCGGATATGTGGGACGTGAAAGGCCAAACCAATGCAACAGAGAGTTACCGGGAGACGGAAAGTCCGCCGGAGGGGCAAACCATCGCGGTCGAATATACGGCCACGGTCTATGATGATGCTGGAAATGCCTTAACCAGCGCAACGGTGAAAGTAGACTGGGTGAACGCTTGGACGGGCAATGTCACGCTTACGGCAGAGCCGAAGTTTCTGGCTACAGGACAGAGCACGACATTAACGGCGACATCGAGCGAAGCGATCCCAAACGGCTATGCACTCACCATCTACGATGCTTCAACCGGACAAGTTGTAGCGAGTGGTACGTCATCCACATTGACGGCTCCATACAGTAGTGGTGTACCAGAAACCGAACAGTTTGTGGCGCAGATATCCGACAGCTATGAAAATGTAGGCAGTCCTTCCAATACGCAAACAGTGGTGTGGAGTTCATTGAGTTTATCGGCTAACCCGCAACAATTGCCGTCAGGTCAGACCACGACCTTAACCGTGACGGGAGAGAATGTTCCAAACGGTGATTTTCTGGTGCTCTATAACGTCAGCACAGGTCAGGTGGTGGGATATAGCAACTCGACACCCTATACGACGACAGTCACGGAACCGACACCGCAAACGGATCAGTTCATAGCCTACATCAGTTCGGATACTTCGGATGGTGGAGCTTATGCTTCCTCAAATATGGTGGCCGTGGATTGGTACGGCGTCACACTGACGGTGAATCCGGCCTATTTGCCTACAGGTCAAACCAGCACATTGACAGCAACGGCACAGGACTTGCCAAGTGGGTACGTTCTCGATATAGAGAATCAAACGACAGGCCAGGTCATCGCAACAGGTCAACCCGGCCAAACGTCACTGGTCACAACACAGATGTATACCACGCCACTGACGGATCAATATGTGGCACAAGTGGTTCAGCCGAGCAATCCTACCGTACCAAATATGAACGTACCTGCTAGTGGTGAAACGATCAATGTAGGCGATCAAGGAGAAGTTTGGGCGGGTACCTCCAACCATGGCGTGGCCTATTGGAATGGTTCGACTTGGGTAGATGTAGGAGATCCGAATGGTCAGGGTCAAATTTTGGCACTCGCATATGATCCAGTGACGAATCAGGTATGGGCAGGCACCTCGAACGGAGCTGCGTATTGGAATGGATCTCAATGGATAGATGTTGATAGTCCCTGGGGACGGGTGTTCCTATTCAGGCTTTGGCTTACGACACATCTACAGGAGATATGTGGGCGTCTACCTATGAAGGCGTGGGTGTTTGGAATGGGACAACGTGGTCGAATATCCCAACACTACCTGGTGGCGGGCCAATTGGTTTGGAAGCAACCAATCAAGTTGTCAGTTTGGCCTATGATTTTGAAAATAATGTGATGTACGCCAGTGACTCTAATGGAGAAGTAGCCTATTGGAATGGCTCTAATTGGATAAGTGCTGGTAATGAACATGGAGATGGGCCAATCTATTATGATCCGACTTTGAATCGTATATATGCAGGAAGTTACACCTATGGTGGCATTGGGTATATTTCAGCGCTTGGATCGAATTGGACAACAGTTTCAAATGCCAGTGCAGATTGGGGTATTGAGGCCATAACTGGGATAGGTGGAACTATCTATAACGGAGCGTATAACAACTATCAGTTGTATGCCTGGAATGAAAATCAAAGTGGTGCAAGTGCGGTAACGTCGCAAGGTGCGGACGCTATTTCCATGACGATTGGTCCAAAAGGTACCGTTTGGGTAGGGACAGATGGAAATGGTATTTATGAGTACAATCCCTGGTCGGGTTCAGTTTCTTATCCAGCGCCAACTGATGTCAATGGTTCGAGTTCGATTACGGCTCTAGTTTCTACGGCGCCTATGAATTTTATCAGTAATAGTCATCAAATTCTAAGCAATATACCGCAAGAAACGCCTAATCCAGGGTTTTCAGAAGATACACCGTGGAACCAAGAGGTGAATTTACAGACAGGTGAGTATGCCGAACATATGTATTTTGCTCCTTCCGGACAAACCATATCGTCTGTTTCAGCCTCTTTGGAAACCAATATGTTTGGGTACAACGGAGGCACATATTATTCGAATCCTTTTATCAAAGCATTCAATAGTAGTGGTCAACAGATTGGAATAGATAATATCCAGGCAACATTTGATTCGCCTGGAGATCAAAGTGTGCATTGGACGCCGCCTTCTGGTACAACAAGCCTTGCATTTGGGTGGGTTTATAACAGTGGGTATAATGGCGCGATCAACTGGACTGCTGAGTGGAGTGGTGTACAAATTCAACTGGGTACAGGCAATCAATACTTTCCATATTGGTCGTTTCAGTCTATGCCAAGTTATATTCCTCAATCGTTGTTTCCTTATCAAGCGGTGGCGAATGGGGAGGGTTATGGTTTTTGGTCCAGCAATCAAGAGGATGTTCCGAATGGAACAGAATTTTTTGAGTCCACTTTCCACTTGACATCCAGCCAAGAAGTACAAGTGTCTGTGCCAACAACTGCGGACGACTTTGAAGCAGTTTATATTGATGGACAACCTGTATTACAAAATGGGTATTCAGCTGGATATTTGAATGCTCCCAATACTTCTTCAGTCAATGTCAATTTATCAGCAGGAGAACATCAAGTCATTATTGAGGCGATGAATACCAATGGATTTTATAGTGCTGTTAATAATCCTGCCAGAGCAGACTTGCAAATTCTTACGATGAATGGACAAATTCTGGTTCCCAATACACCGTCTGCATGGATGACAACGGGGTATCTGACTCAACTACCTCAAGGATGGTTTAGTGGTGCTGTTGGAACGTATCACTGGACGGAGTACGTTTTGCAAGAAAATCACAGTCAACCGATCTATGAACAACAAGCCTTTAGCGTCACGACCACGGCACAAAACGTGGCAGCGACATCTACAGTACAAAGCATCACGTGGTTACAGCATGTTTTGGATTTATCGGCTTCGCCTACTGCACTAAGTGCAGGAGATCCAACCACTCTTTCTGTAACCGCACCAAACGGTGCAGGTAGTCAAGATGTGATCAAAGTAGTGGATATCACCACGAATCAGGTGGTAGGCACGAGCACACCTGGTGCAACGAATTGGACGGGTCAGTGGACGGAAAACTCTGCACAAACCGATACGTTTGAAGCGTACTTGATCAATACGCAAAACGGTCAGCAGGATGCAGCGAGCAATTCAGTGCAGGTCACATGGTCGCAGGTGCCGTTGACGCTATCGGATGCAGAGGTTTATCACACACCAAGTTGGCAGAAAAACCTGGATGACTATAACTCGTACATGCAGATCAACAACCCAAGCATGATTCGGCCCGAAAGTGATTTTTGGGCGGGAGAGATGCTGATGTTCAAAGCTAAACCAAGTCGACCAGATATCGTTTCCGCCCACGTCACTGTGCAAGGGTTGACCTTTAGGTCAGATGTTCCAGGGGGCATGCCCATCGACTTTACCATGCCATTTGAAATTCCGCTGACGTATGACGCAGCTACAGGCTATTTGGAAGGGAACACATCGGGCGATTGGACAGAGTGGTTTCAGTACCTTGCGAATGGGACGTATACCGTGCAGTTCTGGGCTAAAAGTTCAGACAATCAAATTGCTACAGCTTCAGCAAGTTTTACGATTCTCCATCCTTGGCTAGGTGGGAATCTGGGCTCCTATTTCCAACTTCATGAAACGTATTAACCAACGGGCCGCCATTTGCAGGCGGCCATCAAAAAGCTGCGGATTGAGTCAAAGTGAAGTTCACGCCTGTGGTAGCGTAGAATTAAAGTCCAATAGAGGAGTGTTGTAAGATGAAGTCCAAATGGTTCATAGGTTTCAGTATATCCCTTATCGGTCTTGGAATGATCACTGGCTGCGGGAGCAAGCCAACGCCTGTTTCCAATGTGGTCATCAAGAAAACGCCGCAAAATGTGAGCGATAAGCTTATTCCCGTGAAAGAACGAGAGATGTACGTCAAAGATCTACCCACGAAGGTGGATGCCGAGAATGTCGTGTATCTGTCACCGTTTGAAGGCTTTGCCATCCAACAGTACGCAGCGGTTTGGCCAAAACTGAAGCCGGAACCGGCCGTAGTTTGGGTAGGATGTGACCAGGTCATTGCAGAGAAAGCGTGGAAAACCGAAGGATTTTCTGTCGATCCTCTGCCCTCACAAAAGATTTTCTATGATCCTCAATTCTTGGCTACACCTGTGGCGTACCATAAAACGAAAGATATGTGGCTGGAGTTGCCGGGTATATTGAATGATCAAGCAAACAAAACATGGATAGCGTTTTTTAATTGAATCAAAATATCATAAAATCTAGTTTTTCCTGGAGCGGAAGAACCCTAAAAAACCTTTTTTGTGTTCATTCCGCTCTGCTTCCGTAGCGTTTTCTTGCATTTGACGAAGCGTTTGCATCAAGATTTTATCTCTATCTGTAAGTAGTTGCTTGATTTCTTCGTTTTCTCTACGTATAGCTGATATTTCATCGAGAATTGTAGGTAGAGTATTTATTTTCTCTAATAAGTCAGAATAACGTTCTTCAAAACGATAAAATTCGAGTGTTTTTTCTTCTTTATTTGAAAGTGCTATGCTTTCGGACGTTTTTAATCTATTGAAATGCTTGGCAACTACAACTTCAGCTGCTTTTTCAACGGATAAACCGCTGTTATCTCGAAGCGTTTTTAATTGCTGGAATATCATAGCGTCTTGTTCGGAATATTTTCTATGCCCTGTTGGAGTGTTTTTTGAACGAACAAATACATAACCTGCGTTTTCAAGAGCAATAGCATACTTCCTTACCGTAACGCTTTCCAAACCCATCATTTCTGCGATATCACTAGAAGAAAATTGGTTATAAGAATCGTTATGTGTCACGTATTACACCACCTCCTCGCTGATGATTCTATAAAAAACCCCATGAATCCTGTGTCGAATGAAGGAGGTTGTGTGCCGACTGAATGAGATGGAACGTGGCAAAGGGTGAAAGGAGGAGCCAAGCGGCTCCTTGTTAGTTACAATGGTTGTATCGGAGGGATTGAAGGGCGTTTCTTCTCCGGGCGCTGAGTATTGGATGATGAAGAACTCACAGGATGTGAAAGAGAGTTGTTCTTTTGTTCAGCTTCCATGCCTGCCCGTAAGAGTTGTCGGACTCGTTCGGACTGACGTCGTTTTGGAGTGCTTTCTAGCATAGCTGATATATCTGCATCATATTCGTCATCGTAGGAAAACACGAAACGTTTAGTTGTCATGAGTATCACCAAACTTCAATATGCCGTATTTCATCAATCCACGTGCGACAGACAGTTGAGGTTCAGGCATAATTTCGATAGTAGGCATCCATTTCACAAAGTAATTTCGAAATGCGTCTCCCGAACCGCCAGCTAAGAGTACTCTTTTGAAAATTGACCTGTCCGGATAGCGCTGTTGTATTCCTTGCTGCATGCGATCCCAAACTTGTCGCATAGCTTGATCTCGGAATTTTGTAATGTCCATTTTTACACGTCCATATTCAAATTGGAACTGAGATGAGCCATCTTGAGCACGTAATTGATGTTCTAAATCATAGGTCGTTGCATAAACTTTGGGTTCCCGTTGCTGTATTGATTCTAAAATATGTTGATATACATCGTTAAGGCCTGCTGGAATCGAACTCTGCTTGGAAAGTTCTAAACGATGGATTTCACTTAAATCGAGCGTTCCCGAGCCACTGTCGATGACAAGAATATCTTCCGTTTCCATTTCCTCTTTATCGACGAAGCCATCTTCTGTTACATAAGCGTCAATGAATACAGCAAACGGCTGTGGAGTGATTTCAATTCGTTTAACCATAATCACAACTTGTTGACCGTTTTTTGCGCCAGTTACGGGTGTGGAGAACCACTGATGGACAATTTCTTTTGTCCTTGCGGTATAGTCTTCGGCGGGTGTTCCAAAAACCAAATCAACTTCTAGTACGCCCGTCTTTCCATTACGAGTGGCAGCATCAAGCAAAGACAATTTACTGAGTGTTTCAAATTGAGTACTTTCAAATCGATTTTCACGATCGTACGCCCCAATAGGAGTACTATGGACGGTGCGGATGTTTTCGTATCCAAGCACAAAGGATTCCGACCCCAAAGTAAATACATCTGGTAGCTGTTTAGATTTACCGGATACAGACAGCACTTCGTGTGTACTATCGAATCGTCCATAAACGGAAGGCATCAGATTATAAAGCACGCTGCCATTATCGTGAATTCCCATTCCTATACTTCCATTGCCAACGTCGAGTCCAATAATCACCACTGCCAGCTCCTTCAAACATATTCAGTAATACTGTAGGTAGCATTAAATTACAATAAAGCATACAAATTATCAATGGGGGAATAAAATGATACTTTAAACATATTATAAACATACTTAGAGTTACTGTAGTATGTTTTATAGATCACAAAAACATAAATACGCAAATTATATGCGTTAAAACATACTATATGGCATTTAGGTATGAATAAATGTGTTTTATTATCAAATGCGCCGTAAAACCCCTTGCTTTAGCTATGGGGATATAAGGCACTCGCCGTGAGGCGAAAGTCTTTTAGTTCTTACACAAGACGATATATAATGTAACCATGACACAGAGAGCCTATAAATTCCGCTTCTACCCAACAGAAGAACAACAGCAAATTCTAGCCAAGACGTTTGGCTGTGTTCGCTACGTCTATAATTGGGGATTACGTCTCAAAACCGATGCGTACTACCAGACGGGCAAACGTCTGTACTATAAGGATTTGTCTGCTCAAATGACGGTCTTGAAACGGCAACCAGAGACGGTGTGGCTCAATGAAGTTTCCAGCGTCGCGCTCCAACAGGCGTTGCGGCATCTTGATCGTGCGTTCATCAACTTTTTTGAAGGCCGAGGAGAATATCCGCAATTTCACAAGAAGCATGGTAAACAATCGGTTACCTTTGCATCATCTGCTTTCAAATGGGATGGAGAGAGCATCACGCTTGCGAAAATGTCCGAACCACTGAACATTCGCTGGTCAAGGCGGTTTACAGGCTCTCCTTCATCCGTCACGGTGAGCCGAGATGCGGCAGACCGATACCACATCTCGATCCTTGTAGATGAGGAAATTCCTCAAGCACCTGTTTGTGACAGCCAAGTGGGTATCGATCTTGGGTTGACCGATTCCGTCATTCTTTCGACAGGTCAGAAGTTTGGCAATCCACGTTACTTCCGTAAAGACGAAAAACGTCTTGCCAAAGCGCAACGCCGACTTGCAAAGAAGCAGAAAGGTTCCAAAAACAGAGACAAAGAACGTCTTAAAGTTGCACGTATTCACGCCAAGATTGCGGATCGTCGTCAAGACTTCCTGCATAAACTCAGCACACGGTTGATAAACGAGAACCAAGTGATCGCCGTAGAGAGTTTGCAGGTAAAGAACATAATTCGCAATCACCACCTTGCAAAATCCATTGCAGATGTAGGATGGGGCGAGTTTGTACGTCAACTCGAATATAAGGCTGAATGGTACGGTAGAACGGTCGTCAAAATCGACAAATTCTACCCCTCCAGCAAACGGTGTTTTGATTGCGGACATATCATGCCGAAGATGCCACTCAGCGTTAGACAGTGGACATGTCCAGAATGCGGGGAACATCACGACAGAGATGTGAACGCCGCTCAAAACATCTTAGCCGCAGGGCTTGCGGTGTTAGCCTGTGGAGAGGCGATAAGACCCGCTCGAAAGCTCAACAGCCAACGAGAAGGCAAACCTCAACGAAGCAGGAAAGCCAACTAGTGATGGTTGGAATCCCCTGCCTTTAGGCATGGGGAGGAGGTCAAAAGATAACAGTTCCTGCATAGCCTATCGGTTGAATTGACAGAAACGTAATGATACATTGTAAGCAAACCTGCCTAAGTATGAGATTTTCCCTTCCTACATCTCATACAGGTCAGGAAGTGTGGAGTAGCCAAAACCAAGAAACCTGGTCGGAGTAGCCGAAGCCAAGAAGCCTGCCGTCATGGAGTAGCGAGAGCGAAGAAGTGAAGGATGGGTGGAGTAGTGGAGGCGAAGAAGTCAGGCGGAGTAGCGGAGGCCAAGAAGCACGAGAGTACTGACCTGGCAACCATCAGGGAGGTCGGTGCTACGTTCCTGGTTGCGCAGCATCGGGCGGTAAAGAAGCCTCGATGGAGTAGCCAAAACAAAGAAGCCCTAATGGAGTAGCGGCAGCGAAGAAGTTAGCGGTGGAGTAGTGGAGGCCAAGAAGTCGTGCGTGGAGTAACCGCAAAAACCAGGGAAACTGTCTCATCTGTACTGGCCGGATGAGGTTGGGATCGCAGGAACTGCCAGAATGGTCACGGGGAACACTCCTTGGAACAGGAGCAACGAAGCGCTAGGCGCGAACGTGACATCGATCCCATCGGGCATGGTCTACCGAATCAATGGACTAGAATTGCGAGTTTGACCGAAGTGGTCAAAGTGTGTGGCTGATCTATGGATCGCTCGCAAGCTGCACTCATCGTTCCATGAGGCCCATCGGGGTGATGCAGCATTGGTGCTAAACACCATTTTTTTTACCCTTCAATTAGAAGGTGACAGTTTTATATGATGATAAAAAAATCAAATAATATAAGGACTGTCATTTAAAAATATATATTTAGAAAAAGTAATAGAGTAGAAATGCTCTGCGCAGCCTTAGGAAAGCTATGCCCAAAAGCCCTCGTTTGAGCGTCGCAGACCCTAGCGTGAGCAGGGGCGAGACGTTCAAATGAGGGCGCACGAGGAGGCAGGAAAGTGACGGTAGGTACATATAGCAACTTGATGGCACAAGTAGAGAAGTTGCGCAGGCATGCGAAACAGGGGAGTGTGCAGACAAGGTACCGATATTATCACGCGGTAGATCGATTTTGTCGGTTTGTTGCAGAAGAGTACAAGTTACAGAAGCTGGCGAATGTGAAAGAGAAGCATCTCGTGGCGTATGCGAAGCGATTGCAGGAGACAGGGAAGTCAGCAGGGTATGTGAAGACAGAGTTGTCAGGAATACGATACTTCTGTCACGAGCTAGGTGTAGAGGTAGTGACTAACGAAGAAATTGGCGCATTACTAGGGAAGAAATTAGAGCGTCGTCGATTTGGTGAAGTGCCAAGGGCGTGGAGCGACAGCGAGGTAGAAAACGCGTTGAAGTGGGCGCGGTTGGAAGGGAAAGAGGACTTAGTATTGATCATCAAGCTGGCGCGGGTGTTGGGATTGCGGATACACGAAACCATCCGTTTGCGGCAAGGACAAGTTCAGCAGGCTTTGGCAGAGGGGTATCTGACGATCAAGGGCAAAGGCGGTCTGGTTCGGGAGGTTCCTTTAACAGGGAAGGCGCGAACGGCATTGAAGGCAGCGTTAGAATTGGCGCAACAGGAACGCCTTTTTGTGCGTTCGAATGAAAAAGCGCACCAGGTACAAAAGCGGGTCGAGAATTGGATTTACAACCGACGATCGGAGTTTACAGAAGGAGAGACAAAACTTACGTATCACGGATTGCGTCACACATACGCGCAAGAACGGTATGCGTATCATTTGCGCCGTCTGGATGGGAACGAGAAGTGGGCGCGGTTGGCGGTGGCAGAGGAGCTAGGCCATGGCCGGGACGCTGTGACGCGGATTTACTTGGCCGGATACAAAGCTAAAGTGGCGGATGGGGCGACAGGTCGACGCGTTCACTTGAAACGGGAGTGAGAGGCGGAGATGGAGTGGATGACGCATCGTTTGAGTGGTATGTGGAGCATCGACTTGAATATTTGCAACACCGTCAAGAACGCTTGCGGTCGGAATTAATGTCGGAAACGGTGGATAGTGAGCATTTTCCCTATGATAGACTGCGCGAGTATATGGAAAACAAGGGAAGGATTGCGGAGTTGAAAAGGCTAAGAGAGCGGTCAGAACGATGGTAGATGTAAATATGAAGCGAGCGTGCAAGAAGTGCGGAAGAGAGATGCCGTGGACGGAGCGGTATTTTTCGCAAAAAAACGGTCAAATGAAGCAGATCTGCCATTTATGTGCTGAGCGTGCGAAAGAGCGCAAACGGAGTTTGCAACGGGTGAGAAACGGTGAAGAACTCGAGTATGTGAATCGGCTGATGCTGATGCGTTTGGTGGCAGCGGTGGTGAGTGCGATGCGAGAAGAAGAGCAGCTGGAGCAAGCGCGGATACGTCGAGAACTGTGGGAGAGGTCGAGGCGAAAAAATATAGGAAAATGAGAAGTGGTAAGAGTAATCGGTAAATTGATATAATTATATCAATAGGGGTGATGAACTTGATTCAAAAGGTATCTGCTATGGACGTTCGTAAACACTTTGGGGACTTGTTAAATGATGTACATTATCGACATAATACTGTACTCATTACCAAAGCAGGGAAACCAATGGGAGCCCTTATCGATGTTGAGCTATTTGAGAAAATTCGTCTTATGGAGACAGAGTTTCATCGAATGACCAACGAACTGGCAAAAGCGTATGAAGGTGTCGATCCCATTGTTGCTGAGGCAGAAATTCAGGAAGCAATTGAGGCACTGAAAAATCAATGAAAGTCGTACTGGATACCAATGTTTTTATTTCTGGACTTTTAATGCCCCAAAGTGTTCCGGGACGAATTGTACAAGCGTGGAAAAATTCACAATACACGCTCGTAATGTCAGAAGCGTTGTTGAATGAAATTGAACGAGTGTTGAATTATCCGAAAATACAGCGACGGTTACATTGGGAGCCTGAAAAAGTTAAACAATATGTATCGTTGTTGAGATTTTATTCAGAACTCGTGTCAATTGAAGAAACGTTAATCAGCATTCCACGAGAATTGTTGCGTGATGAAAAGGATTATCCGATTTTAGCAACATATATTTCTGGTCAAGCAAATTGGCTTGTATCGGGTGACGAACATTTTCAAGATATAAGGAGACAATATTCTATTTGTACTCCAAGCGAATTTTTAAAAGAAATAGGAATCTAAACAAAGTTAAAAAGATGGTAAGCAGGAGCGTGGTGAGAGCCATGCTTTTTTTGCTATCGAAAATCCTGGCATTTTTTTGGCGCTTTTTCGGAGACGAGACGTGAGACAATCCATAGAGGGGGAAAAAGAGGTGAGATCGCCGCTCAAAGTTGAGGAAAACTTGACGCTGCGTCTAGTCAAAAAAGTCTCAAAATGGGGGCAAGGGGGAGTGTAGGTATGTTGGCAGATGTTGCATGGATCAATCCGCATCAACTCACACCACATCCTGAACGAGCACGTGTGGGGACGATATTGAAGAAAACAGATGGGAAGTATCAGCTATTGAGAGATAGCATAGCAGCGAATGGGATCGAAGTGCCGCTCAAGGTGCAGGCAGGGACGAACATCATCCTGGCCGGGCACACACGTCAACGCATCGCGATAGAGCTTGACATGCAGATGGTACCAGTACAGTACATGGACGTCGATGATGAAACAGCGGAGTTTACGATGGTGATCGATAATCATCTTCGTGCGGGTGATGAGAAAGATCCTATCAAGATGGCGGAGACGTTTAAAGCTATCGTTGATTTGATTGGATATAGTCGGGGAGGTCATCGGAATAGAAAAGTCGATGTAGAGGATATTCACTTATCAATGGTCACATCGGACACCTCTATTGAGGGAAGTTCAAACGGACCTAATGTCAGTTTGATAGGTTTAATAAGAAAAAGAACATTAAAAGAAATATCAGGATATTATGGGATGACAGAAAGAAATTTTTATAGATATCTGGAGTTGTTAAAACTGATACCCGAATTAAAAGAAATGGTTTCACAAGAAAAAATCGGGTTAAAAGCTGGCACTATATTAGCAAAACTTCCCGAAGAACAACAAAAGAAACTATATGACAGTATCCCTGTAGCGCAACGGATGAAATCGGAATATCGACTCGGAGAAAAGGAAGCCATCAATCTGGCAGAAATCTATGCTATAGACAAAAAACCAACGACATCTGTAGCTATGCCCATGCAATCAGATGTCATCAAGAAAACGTTAAAGATCGAAGAAGAACAAGATAGTCAGGGTTCTAACGATGAGTTGTGGATGTATGGTAAATCAAATGACAAAATCTCGGTGGGAGCGGCAGCGCTCCACTATATCAGTGATGAACATCGCAGGGATTATTTAGAGGCAGCCAATGCTGTGGATGAAGCTCATGGTAAGAATAGTACTGAAGAACGAAAAAAAATCGAAGACGCCACACAAGAAATTGCCGAAAAAATCGTTTTAATGGAAGACGAATCCACGCGAATAGCTTATGGGAATCGACAATTAGAAAGTTCATGCAAAGAAGCATTGGCAGATATCCAAAGACATGAAGTGAGACTAATAGCCAATCGATCGGTAGTAGGAAAAAACTTGGATATGAAAGTCATAGAATCTTGGGATCGGGTGATGTCCGAAATAAAGAGGCTATACGAGAAAATGGAGCAGATGAGAAATCTGGATGGCGATGTTCATGCCTGAGCTCATCTATCACTACAGTGGGAACCGTATTCGATATGGGGACTATAGCGATATTATCGTGCCTGGTGAACGTGGAAAGAAAATTTGGAATCAACAGGTATTGAGAAAGCTTGTAGAGCCTGAACGACCTTGGCTGGTTGAGTGTTGTTGTCAGACCAACCCTTCCAAGCGTGTGAGCATGCACGTAGTCGAGAGACCAATAGGTAAGCGGAGATATTATCTTGCGAATAACCCGAATTCCCCTTATCAACATACATCCGATTGTCCCAAAAAACAGATAGAATCGGTGGTTTCTCTTCCGCCGATTCTATCGAAAGATGATGCCGTGCGCTGGAGTGTCAATGAAAACGGTGAAATGCAAGTGGACGTACATGTCTCACTTTTTGCCGGTGGATTAAGAGAAATAACAGAAGATAATGTGGTTTCGGATACCGTAGAAATGAATAAAAGTAGAATCGGAGTATCTGGTGATAAAGAAGAGACGGAAAGACGCCGTACGGTACGATCACACGTGGAATTTGGTGGACTCATTCGTGAGTGGTACCTAATCGCCAGACATTGTTTGCTGGAGAATCGACCGGCATCTAATATTTCCAGTCTTATCACGCCAGCGCTCATTTTAGGTGTTATGCTGAAGACTCTTTTAGAAGGAAAAATCACAGCGAATGGAAAGGAATTGCGCTCGATAGCACACATCCCCCATCCCAGTGTTAAAAGGCACATAGAAGGAACAAGAAAAATTTTGTTGGGTATCTATGATGGAATGTTCGAGTCGGGTAAATTTGTGAAGCTTCGCGGTCTAAAATCAGCTAGTTGGCGAATAGACATTCCGGAACAATTCGCAAAATCGTTTGTTGGGTACTCTGTAGGAAAAACCTTAACGGCCGTTCGTGTGATGCGTAAAGGTGATCATTGGCGTCTTACACATGCGCCGTTTGGTGCGCTTTTGGCTCAACCAGACGCCATGTGGGTAGAATCTCGATATGAGGCTGAAGCATATCAGACGATGGTAAAAGAAGGTTGGTATGTAGAAAAACCACTTCGAATTCGTGACGATCTCGGCGGACTGAGACCGGACTTTGTGTTGCATGGTTTGGATCGTGATGTAGTGGTGGAAATCTACGGACGTGTGGGCGACGAAAAGTACAACGTCCACAAAGAGGCCAAGCGCGAATTTTATCAGGCAATGCAACGGGAAGGACTGATTCACTACGTTGAGTGGGATGCTGAGGAAAAGGATGGACAAGTTCGGTTTATGCGCTCGTTGCAAGAGCTGAAGCGAAAAAAGTGGTTGAATCAATCCAATCCAGGCTAAAACGTGTGGCATGATGAGAAAAATTCAAGGTTGTTTGTCTATCCTGATAAAAGAATAGCTTTTGCGTGGAGGGATAGGACATGAACAAACCGTTGAATCCAACATATTGCACGTTTTGTGAAAAGAAACTAACAGGCAAGGAAATGTATGAGGACATGTGTGATTCGTGTGCAAAGAAGTATGGTTGGCTGGTTGAGTTGGATCGGAGGTGACCTACGCTGGCATGTTGTGCTGTGGTGTGTTGGCGTGGTGGGCAATAGCCTAGTTGGTTTTTCATATCGCTTTGCACGTCCACAGCGCATGGTGGTATTTTAACAAGGTTGAGTTGGTTGAGCTGGTGTCGGGTTTCATTTTGAACCATCTTTTTCTAAAACGAGAATTATTGTGGACGCATATCCGGATGAAAGTCCTCTGAGCTAAACGGGTTCTGAGTTAAACGGGTTTAGAAATTCGTGCTAGAATGACATCAGGTACCGAACCTTGGGGGCCACTCCCTACCCGAATGGTGGGAGGGGGTGAGGCCAGCCATGACTGTAGCCAGTGCGTTAATGCTCATGATTCAGTTTGGATCATTTGTCATTGCGCTTCTGACACTCGTTGTGACTATCATACTTTCCGTTAAACGGAAGTAGCCGCCCCCATTAGGTTCACGCCGATTGGGGCGGCTCTTGCCTAGAATTAATCCATATGGGCAGGAAGTGCCCAAGGCGATGGTATCTGAGAGTCAGAGGCCGAACTCTGGCTCTCTTTTTCATCTTTAGTGTACCACATGCGTTTTATACGTCAATCCGGTGAATGCAGGAAAACGCGCCCCTGCTGTTGGTTCGGCTGGCCCCGGCCTACCGAGGCTACCAGATTCGCTCTCAGGGCAAGCGCCGGCGCTTCTTATCCTCCGCGCTGCGCTCGTCCGGTACCGCGCCTTTCCGCTTGCCTTGAGCCTCCCGCTTCGTCTGGTTTGTTGCCTCAGGCGGAGCCACCCCTTAAAGGGCGCAGGGGCTAAAAATCAAAAGAATGGAATGATTAAATGTGAAAAAACAACTCAGCATTGCCTTTGTAGCCGGAACTTTGCTATCGCCATTCGGTATTGTGACCGCTAAAGCGGATAGTGCTTTGTCCACAACGCTCAGTTACAACCATCGGGTGGTCACGTCAGCTGAGCATCAGGTGGCCACTGATCCTTGGTCAGGACAAATGACCAGCTGGTTACCCATTTACTATGTTGACGAGCTTCTGTCTCAGATGGGGATTCAAACTTCTTGGGACGGAACGAATCAAACCTGGTTATTGTCCGTCTCAGGGAACGTCAATACGTCTCAAACACCTGCTCCACATACGACCAGTGCGGATGTATTGGCCATCGAGATCAATGGCACGGTCGTAGAATATGCTCCTCGTTTGGTAGCGGTCGATCCTGCAAGCGGAAAAGAGACAACGTATCTGCCCATCTACTATGTTTCTGAAGTGCTCACAAGACTGGGAGATACGTCTTCGTGGAACGGATCGGATTGGTCTGTCTCTCAAGTGGTTGGCGTACCTCAGTCGACCGTCGCATCTCAGGTGTGGCCGATTTTGAACAGCTTGTGGGACGCTGCGGCACATCCTACGATGAGCGAAGCAGGTGTATCGGTGAGTACGACGACCGATACGACAGCTGGGGATGTTGCAAGCTGGATCGCGGATTGGGCCAGTCATGCGCTAGGGTACGTGGATTACAACCAGAACGGGCAAAACAACAAATTTCGCTGGTTTAGTTTGCAGTACGAAGCTTCTCAAGATCCGTTCACGTGGGCACAAATCAACGGACTCTATCAAGGAACAGGCATTACATCGTCGGAAACTACCCTATCGTCTAATCAAGTACAAACGGTCCTCTCTAATTTAGAGTGGTGGATTGATGGCGGTAAAACCTTGCCAAACGGCGCGATACAGCTTCACGCACCAATGTACTCCAAGTACAATTCCTGGAATCTGGTTCCGGCCAATCTTTTGACTCAAACAGAGTACGACGCAGTAACAACGGATGACACGATCTATTATGACAAAATTACGGTTCGAAAATCCGGACAGAATCTACTGGTTACGCTACCCGATACGGCAAACTCGGCAACGAAATTGGCGTGGAGTGTGGCCGATGGGAACTGGTCAGGCTACGGATATCAGGGTGGGCCAAGCGGGGCAGGGGATTGGGGTGGAATCACATTAACGGTTCCAGACGATGGACCGTTTTTAAGCATTGGTGAAAACTCCTTAGGCATCAATGAACAGGGTCCATACGGCCTTTTATTTGGTACACCAATTTTGAATGGTACACCAAACACTGCCTATACCATCGATATCTCCGATTTACAAACCGTCGATTCGTTGCCGAGTACGATACGTGCACAACTGACCAACGAACCAAGCTAAAACGAAAGATCAAGGTGGGGCAGGGATGCCCCAAGAACCTAGGGGCTTTAGCCGTGTGGAGTTTCAAAGAAAGGAGGTTACGTTGTGCCAAAACCGAAAATTAAAGCTAAAGATGCTGTCCAAGGTTCTAGGTTGTATATTCGCATACAAAACCAGTGGCATCATGTACAAGTCGTGGGAACCAAACCATCTCCCAAAGGTCTGAAAGTGTTGTATCAAATGGACAACGGTACGCAAGGCGAACAACTGCTTTCGGCGTTTTATACGCAAATTTCGGATGACTCAATCTAGTAGAAGGACCACTAGCCAAGGGGAAAGTATTACCTTGGCATTCGTATCCTCTGGAAAAAATCAAAATGCTAAATGACTTGTGAATACATTTCATCCTCCTTTCATAGATTGAAAAGGCTTCCAAGACTCACAGCATGAAGAAAAAAATGAAGGAGGAACTGTTGTGCCCAATTACACTTTGAACATTGAAATTGATGCGGAATCCTTAAAGAAAATCTATGCATCCAATGAAAAATTAACGCTGGTTAAACAAACCGATCCTAGTCAAACTGAAGTAGCTTGGGTGGCTTTCTATCCATTCGAAAACAATACCGTGCAATGGACAGAATCCTATGCGGTGTATGCCTCACAAACGGAACTTACCGCAGGCACAACGATCAAAAAGGTATCGACACGTTCAGCTGCTGATCAAAATGCCTATGCATTTGCTCAAGGTTCGTTCGATTTAGCCACACCCAAACAAAGCCTTGGAAAAGGGCAATATCAAGTTATCAAATGCGCCGTAAAACCCCTTGCTTTAGCTATGGGGATATAAGGCACTCGCCGTGAGGCGAAAGTCTTTTAGTTCTTACACAAGACGATATATAATGTAACCATGACACAGAGAGCCTATAAATTCCGCTTCTACCCAACAGAAGAACAACAGCAAATTCTAGCCAAGACGTTTGGCTGTGTTCGCTACGTCTATAATTGGGGATTACGTCTCAAAACCGATGCGTACTACCAGACGGGCAAACGTCTGTACTATAAGGATTTGTCTGCTCAAATGACGGTCTTGAAACGGCAACCAGAGACGGTGTGGCTCAATGAAGTTTCCAGCGTCGCGCTCCAACAGGCGTTGCGGCATCTTGATCGTGCGTTCATCAACTTTTTTGAAGGCCGAGGAGAATATCCGCAATTTCACAAGAAGCATGGTAAACAATCGGTTACCTTTGCATCATCTGCTTTCAAATGGGATGGAGAGAGCATCACGCTTGCGAAAATGTCCGAACCACTGAACATTCGCTGGTCAAGGCGGTTTACAGGCTCTCCTTCATCCGTCACGGTGAGCCGAGATGCGGCAGACCGATACCACATCTCGATCCTTGTAGATGAGGAAATTCCTCAAGCACCTGTTTGTGACAGCCAAGTGGGTATCGATCTTGGGTTGACCGATTCCGTCATTCTTTCGACAGGTCAGAAGTTTGGCAATCCACGTTACTTCCGTAAAGACGAAAAACGTCTTGCCAAAGCGCAACGCCGACTTGCAAAGAAGCAGAAAGGTTCCAAAAACAGAGACAAAGAACGTCTTAAAGTTGCACGTATTCACGCCAAGATTGCGGATCGTCGTCAAGACTTCCTGCATAAACTCAGCACACGGTTGATAAACGAGAACCAAGTGATCGCCGTAGAGAGTTTGCAGGTAAAGAACATAATTCGCAATCACCACCTTGCAAAATCCATTGCAGATGTAGGATGGGGCGAGTTTGTACGTCAACTCGAATATAAGGCTGAATGGTACGGTAGAACGGTCGTCAAAATCGACAAATTCTACCCCTCCAGCAAACGGTGTTTTGATTGCGGACATATCATGCCGAAGATGCCACTCAGCGTTAGACAGTGGACATGTCCAGAATGCGGGGAACATCACGACAGAGATGTGAACGCCGCTCAAAACATCTTAGCCGCAGGGCTTGCGGTGTTAGCCTGTGGAGAGGCGATAAGACCCGCTCGAAAGCTCAACAGCCAACGAGAAGGCAAACCTCAACGAAGCAGGAAAGCCAACTAGTGATGGTTGGAATCCCCTGCCTTTAGGCATGGGGAGGAGGTCAACAATGAATATACCGATATGCTGGTGTTTGGATTGGCTCAAGATGTGGTAGCCAACGGCAGTAAGATTGTTGCTTCTCCTATTAACGCTCAAAATGTCCCCAACTTTCATTTTGCCACTTTCACACCCTTTGAAAAGGTCAAAATCTATCTACATGCTAGTGCCATGAGTGGTATGGTTTTAACAGAAGTGGCGAGCGACGTGTGTGTGGTGACGTTTGGCGGAGATGTAACGACGATATCCGTTCGTTATGAGCCGTCGACAGGTAATTTTGTTCAACTATAGAGGATTTTTGTCGTCCTCCACTTGGGGAAGTGGAGGACGATGAGTGATCTTTATGCAACCGCTTGACAATTGGGGCAAAAAACAAAAAATACTTGAACATCATTTTGCAAGTCATCTTGCAAGCGGCTGAACTGGATGTAAACGGCATGGAAAGGTGGGAATACCTTTTGTGCGGACGTTTCGCTTTCTACTTTGACGACTTTTCAGATGTGAGACGTTTTTTCCACGTGGATGTAGCCACCGAAATCCCTCAATCGCACTACAACCTAGCACCAGGTCAAGCGATTCCAGCGATTGTATCGGACGGAGAGAAACATCGGTTTGGGACGCTACATTGGGGCCTTCAACCCGCAGCCTGGTATGGACAAGGTCCGAAACCAATTAACACTCGTGTGGAGACTTTGCATACGAACATCGTTCTGCGTCAACTGGCCGAACGCAAACGGATTATCATTCTGGCCTCTGGATACTACGAATGGGATCGCCAGAAACAACCGTACTACTTCAGTCTCAAAGATCAACCTTGGTTCGCTTTGGCAGGAATCTATGATGTTTGGCGTGCAGAAAACGGTGAAACCATCCGTACATGCAGTATCCTCACCACGAAAGCCAACGCTGTCGTCAGTGACATTCACACACGGATGCCAGTGATTTTGCAGCAGCGACATGTTCCGGAGTATCTATCCCGACAAGAGATACCTTTGGCCAAATTGAAGTCGATGCTGAAACCGTTTCGAGAATCCGACATGCGCCATCACAAAGTCTCCCCCAAAGTTGGGAATTTCCGTTATAATCGTGTGGAATGTGTAGAACCTGTGGAGTGAGAAGGTTTGGCGAGAGAGTTTCAAGTAGGCGACTTTGTGCGGATTATTGCATTAGACGATTATTGCGGTCAAATTGGACAAGTCATACGCGTTTTTCAAGCCACCTGTCACGTTAAAGTCACAGGCGTGGCTCGTATTTATTTGCGATCGGAATTATTGCCTGCCCGTGTACGTCTCATTCGAGTGCGCAACTCTCGACCGATTCCCAATGTCAAACTCATGCCTTGGGCAATCCACCAATTGGCCAAGGATTTAGAGCATCAAGGACTGATGGTGAGCAGAACTCACTACGGGCTTCATGCCGCCCCTGCCTACGATATAGAAGTGTCCTATTACCCAGTTGGTCGCTGCATACAGGAAATGGTTCTTCAACATATCCGCTAAACATCTTCATTTTGATCTCATCTGCTAGACACTTCTTTTTCATTTTGATTTGTTTGGTGAACGGAAGATTCCAAAAAAAATTGGTGCCAAATGAGCACTTTTTTTTGTGCTGTTTTTGGTACGGTAGAAAGTGGAATTGGACGAGATCAATGGTTGTGCTCATTTCTGGAAGATGGAGTGAAATGTTGAATGCCAAAGCTTCAAGAGTTGAATCCAGCGCAGCAAGAAGCTGCCCAACATAAAGACGGTCCGTGCCTGGTTGTGGCCGCAGCCGGTTCGGGAAAAACGGCGATGCTCATGGCTCGAATTCAGTATTTGATCGAGTCCTGCCACGTCCAACCGAAGAAAATTCTGGCCTGTACGTTCACGCGCAAAGCGGCGGAAGAGATGAGAATACGCTTGGCCAAACTGATCGGTGTTGAGGCAGCAGAAGAAGTCACCATCAGCACACTGCATGCCGTGGCTTATCAAATGGTGCGTGGGGTATACGCGGCAGATTGGAAGCTGCAAGCCGATACATCCTGGCTTGTAGAACGCGTGTTGGAACCAGCTGGTCCGTACAATACACATGGTGTAGGACCAGTGATGAAACTGTCCGAAGCCATAGCCGAAATCGCTCGTGCGAAAGCAGATTTGCGTGTACCTCAAGCGGATAGTTTGCTTGGGAAAGTCTACTACGCCTACGAAGCGTTAAGGCAAGAAAAAAAGTGCTACGGCATGGAAGATATGCTCCAGGACGCTGTTCGGCTCTTGCGATCAAGAGAAGAGATGCGCCAACTCTGGCAAAATCGGTGGGACTACGTCATGGTAGATGAATTTCAGGATACCAACTGGGCACAATGGCAGCTGTTGCTCGGACTGTCGGAACGGACACACAATCTGTTTGCTGTCGGGGATGACTGGCAAGCCATCTACGGCTTTCGTGGTGCGCGTCCAGAACTCATGCAAACTTTTTTAAACACGTTTCCAAAAACGAAGGTTGTTCGCCTGGTTATGAATTATCGGTCGCACGAGCTCATTGTCGAGCTTGGCCAACGAGTCATTGCGCTCAATCGAGGATACCAGTTGGAGAAACAGGTCATTGCGGCGCGAGACATGGAAGACGCCGTGGTACAAGCTGTGCAGGTTAAGAACGAAGTCGAAGAAGCCAGGTTTATTGTGACGGAAATTAGACGCATACACCAGAAACATCCGGAACTACCGTGGCAGCAGATGGCGATTTTGTATCGGTCGAATCTGCAATCTCAAATCTTTGAAGAAGCTTTGGAGGAAGCGGACATTCCGTATCAAGTGGTCGGTGACAAACACTTCTATGAGTCCTACGTGGTCAAAGGTCTGTTGGACTATCTACGAGCCTTAAATCCTTATGCGGAGCCACAGGTGTGGGGAAAACTCATCAATCGCCCAAACCGAAAAATTCCTCGATCTGTAGTGACGGAAGTGACAGAACGGGGCTGGGTGTCCATGATGGAACATCCGAAATGCAAACCGTTTTCAGATGTATTGCGCGCGTTGGGGAAGGTGGCAGAACAAGGGGGACCTGGTGGCGCACTACAGTGGTTGGTACAAAATGTACCGGAATTGATCCCGGAATCTATGCAGGGCGAGTCGTGGCTGGATACGTTCATCTTGTCAGCTCGTCGATTTGGACAACTGCACGAATATTTGCGTTACGTGGATCGGATGGTGGAGAAAGGAAGAAAACAAAAAGGAAACGCCGTGTGCCTGTCAACTCTCCATAAAAGCAAAGGGTTGGAGTACCACACTGTGTTTTTGGCGGGAATGGTGGAAGGCGTATTTCCTCATCGTCGTTCCACGACCCCGAAGAGCTGAGAGAAGAAACCAGACTTTGCTATGTGGGCATCACACGAGCTAAAGAAAACTTGTTTCTGCTATCCGCGAAGCACTATGGTGGGGATGCGAAAGTTACGTCGAGGTTTATCCGTGCTTTGTCCGATCCAAAACGATAATGACGAAATGATGACGTTAAAAAAGGCAATGTATACGTTATTCTTGGACTGGGAGGTAGAAGAATGTAAAGAAGAGGTGGAAAGTATGGCTATTATCCGAGAAATGTCAGAACCTGAGCATGAGTATCTAGAGCGTCAAATGGCTGAACGGTTGTTAAGAGGGAGTTATGACTTTGCAGGCACACATGTTTATCGTTCTTTGTGGGTTCCACAAGAAGACTTAGCTTTTTGGTTAAAATTTTTAGATTGGACACTTGAACAAGTTTGCGAGAAAAAAACTTTACATTTGTCCAGTCGTTATGCTTCATGCGTTCAAGATATGTATGAACTACGAACACTGATAGCAAATAGTTTCCAGACGCGAAATGTTGGAGAGTTTTTGGAAATTCGACTGATGTATGCAGAAGCATTCTGGCTTATTGATGCTTTGCAAGATTACATACAGGATAGAGAAGAAGAGGATAAAGCGAGTAAATATTTGCATTTTCTTACACCTTATCACGAACGATACTTTTTTGACGAACTGAAAAAACACAGCATGAGAGGGTGAGGGCTGTTGGATCGGATCGAATGGACGCTCGAACTTACTCAACTTAGCCTGTGGGAAGATTCAGAAGAAAACAGATGCAGACATCTCGCTCGTAAACTCTATCGTTTCAAGACACAGTTGCCTTGGTGCGCTTGGGAAACGCTTGAAGAAGCTTGGAACTCCGACGTTTTACAGGTTTGGTGTAATCAACCCTTGATCGTTGGCCACGAACTGGAACATGCTGCGACCTTGGCAGAAGCCACTATACCGTTCGTATCGAATTCAACTATGTTGCGTCTGGATATCGGACGAGCCAGACAACATCTGATGAGCGACCCTACACCCCTCTCCAAGCGTCAGGTCGAACTGTGGCGTGAAGCCCTAGAACATCTGCACAGGTGTGAGTTAGCCCAGTGGGAACAGGCGTACCTCAAAATGGTCGATTTTATCGAAAACCGTAACGACGAATGGACAGCGGCAGAAAACTTCTATACGTCTGCTTTGGTTTCGGCGATGATAGGAAGTGCACATAGCGATGCAATTGGTTAGAGGAAGGATGTTGGCAGACTATTGGACAAACCGTTTGACAAGAAAAAGGTAGCGAAACATCTCACGAAAGATAAAGTCGTTGTTCCTCGTGAAGAATATTTAAACAACTGGTATTACATGCACAATATGAGAAGTTTCATCGAACGAATTGACGCTAAAATCCAGTATGAAGCCTCTCAAGAAGCGGAACGAACGAAAACAGAGCACGAAAAGATGATGGAACGGTTACTGGAGGTGAAAGGCTGGAAAGCGCTGTATGAAGACTTGCAAACGATTCTCAACAACAAACCAACACGCATGGTGATGCGTCTATACTACCTGGAGCGTTTGGAAGAGCAAGTGGATGCCTATATGACCCGGATCAGCATGCGGCGCGTTTTAGGCGAAGAACAAGATGAGGACGAAATGAGAGAAATGGAAGATGACATCATGAGAACCTTGGAAAAGGCCTGGTTGAATGCGCCCGATCCTTATGAAGAAAATCCAGAAAATAAAGATTTTCATTAGAAAAATCTTGTAAAATGAATCTGTGTTTTTTTCACCAGACTCGGAGGTGAGAATTTGAGTGGTATCCGGCTTCGTCCGTATCAAGTGGAAGCAGTAGAAGCGTTTTTTCGAGCCTTGCCTGAACATTCGCGGCAGTTGATGGTCTTGCCAACAGGCGCAGGAAAAACCATTGTTTTTGGTGAAATCGCGAGGCGCTATATCGAACAAACGAGGACGGACAAGCCGGTACTCGTGATGGCGCACCGAACCGAACTGTTGGATCAGGCGGAAGAAAAAATCCGTATGGTTTGGCCTGGAGCAGTGGTCGGCCGTATCCAAGGTCAACAGAATGAGCAACTGGCCCAGGTGCTGGTTGCGTCCACGCAAACACTTGTGATGGGGAGGAAGGTTCGGGAACCCTCGCTTGTCATCTACGACGAATGTCATCACAGTCGAGCAGAAGGCGCTGTGCAGGTTCTGCAACGTTTGGGTGTGTTTGAAACGAACGGCCCGAAACTGCTCGGCGTAACAGCTACGCCAAAGCGCGCAGACAAGCGTCAACTACCCGCCACCTAAGAGGTGGGGGCTTGTATCTCCCCAGAAGTGCAAGCGACCTCGGTCTCCTTCTTTAACTTGGGGATACATCGTGGGATGGTTGACAACACCCCGACCACACAGGCTATGCCGATGTGGTCACTGCAACCAGGTACTCAATTCCCTTTCGGTGCAGATTCATGCCACCTATCCGATCATCATTGGACCGATAATGGCAGTTTTTACACGTAAAACGATGGTGTTTTTTATCGCGGTTCGCTTTTTCGATATGCCCACACTTTGGGCAAGTTTGGGACGTATAGCAGGGATCGACAGCAATCACTTTCGATTGCAATTTAATGGCTTTATATTCGATCATCTGCCGAAGCTGATCATACGCCCACGATACCGATTCGTAGCGATGCCGTTTGCGTACTTTTTCTGTCGCTTCACGAACGCCCGTTAAGTCTTCCAAAACATACAAGGCGTTGGCTCCATACCGTTCTACGAGTGCCTTACTGACCTGATGATTCACATCGGTCATCCAACGGGTTTCTCGTTGTCCGATCTTCTTGAGTCGCCGCCTGGCTGATGCCGTTTGACGTTGTTGCAAGTGCCTTCTTAATTGTTTGTAGTGCGCACGCTTGTCTTTCACATGGCGACCTTTGACAAACCAGACTTTGCCATGCGAATCGTAAGTCGTGACAAGAAAATTCATTCCCATATCCACGCCAACAATCTCGTTGATATGTTCCCATTCTGTCTCTTCGATATGTTTGGTCATGGGGATATGCAAAAAGAACTTCCCGTGTTTATAGACCACTTTGGCCGTACCAAACTTCCACGTTCCATCAAAGTAATGTTCCATGCCTTTCGTTACGAACGGCACTTTGACTCTGCCTGCTAAGGTGTTGACGGAAAACACACCGTGTCCCAGCGAATAGTCACGATTCCAGACTAAATCCAGTTCTGGCTTTTTGAATCCGACTTTCGTCCAGTCGTGACCGTTTTCCATCATGCTTTTGTATCGGGCGATGACGGTCTTTATGACGGACTGGGCCATTTGCGAACGCAAACCGAACGTTTCTCGCAGATAGCGATACGTGGTGGTATGTAGACGGGCTTGTATGAGATTTTTTGTGGTGTAAATCACACCCGACAAATAATTGCAACCTTCGCGATAGGCCTGTAATGTTTGTTGTAACATCGTGTGTTGTTCCTCAGTCGGTACAATTTTCACTTTTGCCGTGAGCACAAGTTCCACGCTCTCACCACCTTTCACTAAAATTAGTGTATCATATTTTTAGTGATATGTGAAGAGGGGAAGTTCGTGGCAATTCCTCCCCCACTTTATGCAGTGGGAGTATCCTTGCCACATTATGATGAACTGGGCGACATTTTTGAACATCTCGCGTATGAGCGTACGATTTTAGATATGATCGTGGACGGATATTTGTCGGATGTGCGTGGCCAAAAGGTGGTCATTCCCGACCTGCATTTGGGACATATTCGGACCACTGCTGGTGACTACAATGCCAAAGATCTGGCGAAAGTTATGAATGAATCGAGGGCGCTGGATGCGGTTGTGGATGCGGTGCAAGAGTTCGCACCTCAGCGTAAATCTATCGTATTTGCTGTCGACATCGCCCACGCTCAAGCGCTCGCCAGACGATTTCAGGATCAAGCAGTAGCCGCTGCCGCAGTAGATGGACAGATGTCGGTGGAAGAACGTGCGAGGGTTCTCCAAGATTTCGCAGCCAATCGATTGCGTGTGGTGGTGAACTGTCAGATCCTGACCGAAGGATTTGACCAGCCGGATGTGGACTGTGTAGTCATTGCCAGGCCCACTCGATCCCAGGCGCTCTACACACAGATGGTTGGAAGAGCGTTACGGTTGCATCCGAACAAACAAGATGCGCTGGTTCTGGATTTGGTGGGGGCGAGTGATGATAAGTCCTTGCAGACGTTCACGAAACTCGTGAATAGCCAAAAGAAGCAAACGAAATCTGTACACGCTCTGGAGGGGCAGCCTAGAGAAGATCAGAGTGTTGCCCAGTGGATACAAGAGGAAGTCCAAACCCAGCAGGCCAAAACTCAAGTGGAAGAACGGTTGGTACAAGCTGTAAATCTCTTTGCCAATCGCAGTCGTTTTCGTTGGCAGCACATTCGAAGAAAAGATCGGGAAGTGTTTGCCATTGCTTTTGGTGAAAACCGTTGGGCCTATTTGTTCCAGGTAGACACGCACTTCTGGCCTGTGCTCGAACTGAACGGTGAACGTTTTATGCCCTTGCATGCGTCAGCACTGCCGTTGGAATATGCGCAAGGTGTGGCAGAAGCTTTTCTGGATTTGCTGGATACCCGCCTGATTGAAAAAGAAGCCGATTGGCGCGCGTTGCCAATGACAGAGAAACAGAGCTATATGCTCGACAAATACAGGATTCCACACAACAAGACATGGACACGCGGGATGGCAGCCGACGTGCTCACGGAACGATTCGCCCGGAAGCGCGTCAAGATTTTGGTGAAAAACTTTCAGGCGGACAAGTGGAGAGAAGCGCTACAAAAACCAGAAGTGCGTGTGTGGTTGGAAAAGAAGCTGGAAATGTTTCGTGTGTATAGTGAAAAACAAAAACATGTAGGTTGAAGCGGGGATGAACATGAACACATCGACCGTCATGCATCAAATGAGCGGAGATTTGGGCATTTTATTGGCAATAATCTTTATTCTGTTCGTAGGACTTCGGTTGTTTGGCGCAAAATTCAAGGGAAAAATGGGCGAATTGAAAGTCGATGGATTGCTGGTCAAACTTCCGTCTACAACCTATCACACCTTGGACAATGTGCTGCTTCGCAAGAAAGATGGTCGCACATCACAAATCGATCACATTGTGGTTTCCAAATTTGGTGTATTCGTGATCGAAACCAAAAACCGTGGTGGACAAATTGTAGGCACAGAACACCAAAATCAGTGGACACAATCGATGGGCCGTCAACGTCACACCCTTCAAAATCCACTGCACCAGAACTTTGGGCATGTCAGGACGCTTCAGGAAGTCTTGCCAGAATTGCCGGAAACAGCGTTTGTGCCCATTGTGGTCTTTCCCAACCACACAAGCCTTCGTGTTCACGCTTCGTCTCCTGTGCTCCACATGAGGGACTTGGTACGATGGATACTGGCGCAAAAAACGGTGCGTTTAACCGATGGGCAAGTTGGACAAGCCTATGCCAAACTCAAAGAGATGCGTGTCGTAGATAAAACGGCGTACAAAGAGCATGTTCGTCGAATTCAGAAGGATACCAGGGCGATGGAGCAAGCCATCCACACAGGCGTTTGTCCAAAGTGTGGAGGGAAGCTGATCCAACGACAAGGTCGATACGGGAGCTTTTGGGGTTGCAGTGGCTTCCCACATTGCCGATTTCGAGCCAGTATCCGCTAAAACCGTGCTGATTTTGCCAGAAGTGTCATATTCATGAGAAAAGAGCGTGATTCAGACGCCTATGGCGAAGAACGGACTTCTCCACGTCAACTTCATGAATCTGGAGCCTCCTGTGACGTACGTGGAAACCTGTTTTTCGCATGAGCGACATTGGTGTCTGAGAAACGCTCTTTCCTCACTACAGGCCAAGATCCCAAAAATCTGTTGTATCCACTCCGTACTCCCTCAACACCGGCCGTAATTTCCGCTCGGTTAAACGAGAAGGTCTTTGACTAGGATGACCTGCCAGCTTGCTCAACGTCGTATGATGAATACCACTCTTTCTAGACAACTCCATCAAGGATATACCGTTTCTCTCCAACCATAGACCAAACCGACTTCTTGGCGGATGAAATTTGCGCATAGTGTTTCTATCACCTCTGCCATCATCCTTTCCCTTCTGCAAATTGTGTAAACGTGCTCATCTTGGACAAACCGTCTTGCATATTCTGGAATACTGGCAGAGGGGATGACGGTACGTGGAAAATGTTGTAGGATAGATACGAACATACGTTCGTTATGTTTGTCACATTTCTTCGTGCTTCGTCGTCATTTTCATACCCGCCTTGCTGATAGAGAAAGAAGGATCCTTATGAATCCCCAAGTGTACTGGCCCATCGTGGATCAGATTCTGATGCAATCATCACCGATACTGCACGACGAAGATGGTCTTCAGAGTTTGCGATTGGCCGTTTGGAAAGCGCTTCGAGAGATGGAAGAGAAAGAAGCCTCTGTATGCACACCTTTGAAACGCTAGAGGATATCAAACGTTTTGTGATCGCTGTGGCCAAAGCAAAGTCAGTGGACTATTGGCGCAGGGAGAGTCGGTATCGAAATCATGAACAATTGACCTTAAATCAAGCGAATGAGCAAGGTGAGGAACCCATAGAGACTTTGCCTTCCACGGATGCGGAAAGAGATTTTCAAGAAGTGGAAATGAGGTTGGTTCTAGACACTTTGCCCGAAAAACAGAAAAGAGTCATGGTGGGTCTCGTTTTGGAAGACAAGACGGAACGAGAGTTAGCGGAGGAACTGAAGCTATCTCAGAGTACGGTTCATCGGCTGAAAACAAAGGCTATTCAGCAACTGCAAAAATTTTTTTGAAAAAAGTGAATCAAAATGGCCAGTCAAAACGGTTTTAAAAGTAGGGGGAATTTTAGAACTGCAAGGGAGGTGCAAAAAAATGGAACCGTTGTTTACAATCTCTTCCCTGCACACCGTGGATGGTGGAAGTTTGGCCGTCATGCTGGTGGTACAGATGGTGAAAACGTGGCCAGTATTTCAGCGTTTACCTACGCGTTTTCTGGCTGTGATGGTGGGAGAAATGTTGGTGATTTTCACGACAAGACCACTACCTACCCATGTGGGAGGTTGGACAGTGCTCATCCTCAACGGCGTGTTGTTAGCGGCAACCGCCGTTGGAGGGTGGCACCTGGTCACGAAAAGTGTGACCGAAAAAACAAACATGGACTTGAGAGGATGATACCACATGATATGCAAAGAACGCCTTATTGAAGCGTTGACCCAAACGCACAAAGCGTTGATAGCCTATACCAGGTGCGCGGAAATGTTGGAGAACGAGGAAGACCAGAAGCGGTTGGAACAGGTGAGTTTGTTGTTGGCGGAACAGGCCAAGGTTATCCAGGACGAACTGCTTGGCTATGCCCTCTACTGGGGACGTGGACGGCGGGATTGATATTCAAAGTCAGAATAAAAATCTCATCAAATGGAGTGAAAATATGTCATGAACTTAAAGAAACAGTTTGAACCAAAACAAGAAGTTGCATGGTGTCTTAAAGTCATTCGCAATCATGCTCATAATATGCGTAAACAATATGCGCGTTGGAGTAAGGATGAATTAACTTTGAACGAACTAACAATGACAGGGGAAGAGAGAGAAGAATCATTCCCATCAGAGGCAGCAAGTTATGAATTGTCAATGACTGAATGGGAAATTTTTTTCAATGAGACATTGACGAACACAGAGAAATGCATTGTGAAAAAAATTTATTGGGAAGGATCTTCTCAACGAGAAACAGCAAAATCTTGTGTCTTGAGTCAAGCTGAAGTAAGTAGAGTCAATTATCGTATCTTACAAAAGTTAAAGGAGGAATTAAAACAATATGAAATGTAGTGCTCATCAAATTCAAGAGCATTTACAAAATGCTCGAGATGGAAATAGGAAATCTGCCAAAATGTTATGTAAGTGTTTTGAATCTGAATTCAAAAAGCAAGCATATAGTATTTCGTCAAGCTATGCACAGGAGATAGAACAGGAACTATGCCATGAACTTCTTAAACAAATTTTAAAAGACCTTTCTTGTGAATCAAAATAACGATTCAAGTTGTTTGTATAGAGTAGAGAGCCAAAAATCGGTTCTCTACTCTTCACTTTTGAAAGGAGGGATTACGATTGGCTAAAGTCAAAGTTTACGCCAGTTCGACATGTGTCTACTGTAGGAAAGCCAAAGAGTTCCTTAAACAAAACGAAGTGGACTATCAAGAAGTAGACGTAATGACGGAGATTGGCAAACACGAGTTAGAAAAACTTGGATTCAATGTGGTTCCCATTCTACTTATTGATGATCAAGTAATTCGTGGATTTAACAAGGTAGCCATCCAAGAAGCACTGCATCTAGATATGGCTACTCCCTGATGTGAACAAGACCGACAGAATCAAAAAAATGAGGTGACAATTATGACAATACCAGCAGGAAATATATTACTTTATCCCGCCGATTCATCCAACTATGACATGGCTATGGCGGCGGCAAGCATTGCCGGTGTACCCATTTCTCCCAATGTACTAGGTGATTTCTATGATATTTGGAATCATACGGCAAGTGGTGAATATCTCGTCATTACAGTGGGGGCAAACGCGAATAATGCTCTTTACTATAATCCTTGCGGATGGAGCAATCCTGCAGGTGATGCCGGTGGGTCAACACCTTTTGCATATGCTTCGGAGCCGCAGTCGTCATTGCCTGGGGCAAACTACTATGAGAATGGTGCCGGAACAACAGCACTTGGAACTTTAAAGTTAGTCACCATGCTTGCCTATTATGCGGTAAATGGTAGTTACCCAAGTGGATGGGGAGATACTTTACCAGCTACAGCTGTTGCAAGCAACACTTGTTCTTCATCTATGAGTTCTGATCAAGGATGCACCTGTTAAAAATTCTATATTAAGGAGGAAACGAATCATGAGTATATCAGCATCGCAGTTAGTGTTATATGCTGCTACAACTGGAGACCTAGAAAAGGCAAGAGGTATAGCTGCGGCACTTCAATTGCCAAGCACCAGTGTACAGGCTGATTTTTATAATGCTTGGAATCAAGTAACAAGTGGAGACTATTTAGTCATAGCGGTTGGCGGAGCAGCCCTTGATTCGCTTTATTACAATCAGTGCGGCTGGAGCAACCCAGCTGGGGAAGCAGGTGGGAGTACACCTTTTGCGATTGCAACTGCACCTCGCGATACGTTGCCAGGAGCGAATTACTTTGTCAATGGAGCGGGTGCAACAGCATCTGATACTCTCTATATTTCAGCGGCATACGCATACTATGCTCTTTATGGAGAATACCCTACGGAATTCCCAAGTCCGCCATCACCCGAGGATCCATCTGCAATTTGTGAAAGCTCCTTTAACTCAGATGTATCGTGCCCATGTTCAACGAATAGCTGCAATAGTACGGCTACGTTCGTTGATGTATGCGGATCGGAAAGCAGTTTTTTAAATAACTCTGACGTAATCTGTTGGGCAGAACAAGCATCCAAACAGGCTCAGATTCCCATCGCGTTACTCTTAGCTCAATGGTTGTATGAAGGAGCCTGGGATTGTAACTCTATCGCAGTCAACTGCAATAATCCAGGAAACGCAAATTCCGGACTGTTTGATAGATGCTCCACTTCATATACCACTTCGTCTTGCACTATATCAGGTGATAGCGGGTATGCTGGTACAAACACTGGCTTGGGTGGAGCTTTAATGAACGCGGATATATACAACGCAGGTTATTGTTTGGTAGCTAGTGCGTATCAAAATTCAACCCTAACATCCGGAGGAGAAGAGCTGAAATCATATGCTGAAAGCGGTGGGTGGACTCTCATGTCCAATAATATGTATAATGCTCTGTACCAGTTAGGTAACTACAACCCCGTGTGGGCAAGTAGTTATTACGTCGCAAATTCTCCGTATCTCGATGGAGCAAGTCCTACCTCTAATGTCCCCGGCTCGGGTTTGGTATATCTGATCGGAGTGCATAATCTAGCACAATACGACTACATCTACTCATAAGCATTAAGAGGGTCTGCTTTACCCCAGGGCAGACCCTCTCCTATGAATGTCATTATTGATTTGCCCCCAAATAGACCATCGAACTTGCCATTTTTTCAATCTGAGTTTGTGACACGGATTTCAAGTTTGAACTGATGGTGATGTGGGTCTTACCAATCCAAGTCATAAAGTAGTCACTGAGTTTATTTGTTTCAGTTGGTACTCCTTGATTGGGCACGTACCAAGTACCCATCGCTCCGTTAGAAAGTTTAACTGAATTAGTTTTGTGAATAGCCAACAGAGAAGGTTGTTGACCGCCGATTCTCACTTTGAATCCGCTAAAATACAGAGTCACGCATGCCCCAAATACTGCACTCGCACCAAAATCGGCATTCAGAAATAGCTGTCCTTGCGGAATTTGTTGGGGGACATATATCTTTATCTCTCCATCTCCAAACGTCATTTGGCTTGGGTTGCCTCTGAGTTTAATGATGGCCGTTTTAATCGTTTGGATTTGAGCCTGAGTTAAATTCAGATGTACCATCCCTGATGTTGAAGAAGACGCCTGAGAACTTGGTTTTGTATTGTTACTGACTGTCGAGTTATTGTTGAATTGATGAGTACTAGTCGACGTGCTGTTTGCCGTTTTACTTGCAACGCTATTCGATGGTGTTGATGTATGTGTAACATTCGATGTGGGGCTATTGGTCACATTAGTAACAGGAGTCGAACCTGAACTCACTCCACCACCTGTCCCACATCCTGTTAGGAGCCCGACTATTGTCAATGCAATCCCTGCTGTAGTCCATTTTTTATATCGTTTCACTTTGAATTACCTCCTGAGTATTTTGCACATGATGATTATACGACAACTTTATTGAATCGTTGAATCAATCAAAATCCAATTACTGGACGGAATCAAACAACGCATGAGGCGATTCTATCAATCCCACACCCGGTCACGGTCAAACACGTCAATGCAAGCATAGACGCCGTCAGTCCCCAGATTCGTTTTTGCACAAAAACCACCCCTAGTTTCGATTGTTCACCTGTATAGACGTACCCGATACACATTTTGTGACAGGAGCATTTTTCCATCCACACGGTATATCTTCGTGACCGCAGAGCGTGTTCTGTCATCATCGGACGTGCTTACCCCATCGTACCCATCTACCTCATCCCAAACGCACAAAGCGTTGATAGCCTATACCAGGTGCGCGGAAATGTTGGAGAACAAGGAAGACCAGAAGCGGTTAGAACAGGTGAGTTTGTTGTTGGCGGAACAGGCCAAGGTTATCCAGGACGAACTGCTTGGCTATGCCCTCTACTGGGGACGTGGACGGGGACATGTGCAAGGACGTGACCGAGCATGACCACCTATACCCCTGAGCAGGAAGTAGCCTGGATTCGCAAGATCATACGGCATGCCCTACTCAACGAGCAAAGACGTTATCGGCGTTGGGATCGAGAAAAACTGGTGCTTAATTCCCCAACAGGTGAGGAGGAAAGCTTAGAAACCATAGATACTTTGGGGGATGAATCGGCGATTCATTTTATGGTTGATCTGGAATGGAACATGTATTTACAAACTTTAAGCCCCAAAGAACAATTCATCATTCGCGGTTTGTATTGGAAGAATCATACACAATCTGAAGTGGCTCAGAAATTAGGGATAAGTCAATCAAGAGTAAGTCAAATTCATCAAGTAGCTCTTCAAAAATTAAGGGAGATGTTAGAACGTGATTTGTAAACGGGAACATGTACATGAATTATTGAGCGAAATCCAGCAAGGACATGAAGTGGGGAATGCATTGATTCGTTGTTTTGAAGATGAGATCCGTTGCTCTATTTGTAGAAGCAGGAAAAGCCGATATGAGGACGTAGAACAAGCGATTCGAATGGCTCTGGTGAGGAATATCCAAAAAAAATTCAACAGAGCTAATAAAAATCGCAAGTCGAAGTGCTTTTAAAGAGTAGAGGGGCAAAACGAAAGCCCCCTCACCACTCCGGCCGGGTGGAATTCATAAACTTGGAGGAATCAGCAATGGTAAATACTGTAGATTTTTTCTGGGGAGTCGATTCGGCAACTGCAGCAAATCAGCCACTAACATTCAATGGTATATATTACAATTCGCTCTATGATCTTGTAGTAAATGCCTATGGAGAGCCCACGTTTTGGGGAAGATATATAGACCAGTATTCAATAGATTCTACTGAAATTGAGTTTTTGCATAATAACAATGTGTCAATTATGCCTATTTTCGGAGCCTCTTTTACTGAATCAGAGTTTGAATCTTATGTGTATGAAGATGGACTAAATATTGCTACAGAGGCTATAAACACAGCAATGAATTTGAATATTCCTGCGGGCACGCTTATCTTCTTTGATTTAGAAAACTGGTTAGTCCACTATAGTTTTCTCGAAGGATTGGCAGATGGTATGTTTGGATACGATTATGGCGCAGGCTACTATTCTGGAGGTTTTTATGCAGCTATGGGCGGTACAGAACCATTTAATAGTCCTTATTGTACGGCTCTTAATGCAAATGAAAATATGTCAAATATGTATTTGTACTCAAATCAGCCGGAACCTTTTGGATGTACAATAAAAACCAATCAACCAACTTATATGCCTGCTTATCCATCATGTAATACAAACATTACAGTATGGCAGTATGCCGAACAATGTCTGACATCGTCTTCTTCAGGATATCCTAATGGTATTGTTGACCAAGATATATGTATTTCTAGTGCCTTTGATTTATTTTGGCAACCGTAACTCAAAAAATGTAGGAGTCGATTAATTAGGATCGACTCCTACATTTGAAATTTGGTAACCATCCAGATTACCATCTATGTTATTTCCGTTCATAAGATTAATTTCTTGATAATTAGCACCAGCTTGATAACCTAAGATCACATCGTTATGAGTGAAAAAGTCAACAGCAGGATTATTAATCGTCGTGAAGTGTAAAAACATTTTATTGTTCAAATATTCGATAAAAACACCGCCAACAATATCTAGTTGTTGAGCAATTATCTTATTATATTGAACCAAATTACCTGCTAAGATAATAAATTTTTCCCCTTTTAAATTTCCAAAAAACTCATTGGTAAGTTCGATTCTATTCGTTTTCCAATAAATTTCAGATTTGCTAGGAGGCGAACCGTTATTTAACTGAATTGTAGAATATGGATAAAAAAAAGATAGTGGAAAAAGATGATGATGTTTGGTTCCGAGTACTCCAATCACTTTAACAGAGCCGTTAAATTTCCTAATCATATTCCAATCTGAAGGTATGGTAGATGAATTATGAAAAATAATATTTTCTTTTGATGATAGCAATACCGGATTTTGAGTAATTTTATTAGAGATGTGGGTAGAAAATTTTTTAGGAGTTTGGTGAATCGAGTTTTTTGAATTTAATTGCTCTTGATTACTCATACTAAAAATACTCGTCCCACACCCGGTCACCGTCAAACATGTTAACGCAAGCATAGACGCCGTCAGTCCCCAGATTCGTTTTTGCACAAAAACCACCCCTAGTCTCGATTGTTCACCTGTATAGACGTACCCGCTACACATTTTGTGACAGGGGCATTTTTCCATCCACACGGGTTATCTTCGTGACCGCAGAGCGTGTTCTGTCATCATCGGACGTGCTTACCCCATCGTACCCATCTACCTCATCCCAAACGCACAAAGCGTTGATAGCCTATACCAGGTGCGCGGAAATGTTGGAGAACGAGGAAGACCAGAAGCGGTTGGAACAGGTGAGTTTGTTGTTGGCTGAACAGGCTAAGGTTATCCAGGACGAACTGCTTGGCTATGCCCTCTACTGGGGACGTGGACGGCGGGATTGATATTCAAAGTCAGAATAAAAATCTCATCAAATGGAGTGAAAATATGTCATGAACTTAAAGAAACAGTTTGAACCAAAACAAGAAGTTGCATGGTGTCTTAAAGTCATTCGCAATCATGCTCATAATATGCGTAAACAATATGCGCGTTGGAGTAAGGATGAATTAACTTTGAACGAACTAACAATGACAGGGGAAGAGAGAGAAGAATCATTCCCATCAGAGGCAGCAAGTTATGAATTGTCAATGACTGAATGGGAAATTTTTTTCAATGAGACATTGACGAACACAGAGAAATGCATTGTGAAAAAAATTTATTGGGAAGGATCTTCTCAACGAGAAACAGCAAAATCTTGTGTCTTGAGTCAAGCTGAAGTAAGTAGAGTCAATTATCGTATCTTACAAAAGTTAAAGGAGGAATTAAAACAATATGAAATGTAGTGCTCATCAAATTCAAGAGCATTTACAAAATGCTCGAGATGGAAATAGGAAATCTGCCAAAATGTTATGTAAGTGTTTTGAATCTGAATTCAAAAAGCAAGCATATAGTATTTCGTCAAGCTATGCACAGGAGATAGAACAGGAACTATGCCATGAACTTCTTAAACAAATTTTAAAAGACCTTTCTTGTGAATCAAAATAACGATTCAAGTTGTTTGTATAGAGTAGAGAGCCAAAAATCGGTTCTCTACTCTTCACTTTTGAAAGGAGGGATTACGATTGGCTAAAGTCAAAGTTTACGCCAGTTCGACATGTGTCTACTGTAGGAAAGCCAAAGAGTTCCTTAAACAAAACGAAGTGGACTATCAAGAAGTAGACGTAATGACGGAGATTGGCAAACACGAGTTAGAAAAACTTGGATTCAATGTGGTTCCCATTCTACTTATTGATGATCAAGTAATTCGTGGATTTAACAAGGTAGCCATCCAAGAAGCACTGCATCTAGATATGGCTACTCCCTGATGTGAACAAGACCGACAGAATCAAAAAAATGAGGTGACAATTATGACAATACCAGCAGGAAATATATTACTTTATCCCGCCGATTCATCCAACTATGACATGGCTATGGCGGCGGCAAGCATTGCCGGTGTACCCATTTCTCCCAATGTACTAGGTGATTTCTATGATATTTGGAATCATACGGCAAGTGGTGAATATCTCGTCATTACAGTGGGGGCAAACGCGAATAATGCTCTTTACTATAATCCTTGCGGATGGAGCAATCCTGCAGGTGATGCCGGTGGGTCAACACCTTTTGCATATGCTTCGGAGCCGCAGTCGTCATTGCCTGGGGCAAACTACTATGAGAATGGTGCCGGAACAACAGCACTTGGAACTTTAAAGTTAGTCACCATGCTTGCCTATTATGCGGTAAATGGTAGTTACCCAAGTGGATGGGGAGATACTTTACCAGCTACAGCTGTTGCAAGCAACACTTGTTCTTCATCTATGAGTTCTGATCAAGGATGCACCTGTTAAAAATTCTATATTAAGGAGGAAACGAATCATGAGTATATCAGCATCGCAGTTAGTGTTATATGCTGCTACAACTGGAGACCTAGAAAAGGCAAGAGGTATAGCTGCGGCACTTCAATTGCCAAGCACCAGTGTACAGGCTGATTTTTATAATGCTTGGAATCAAGTAACAAGTGGAGACTATTTAGTCATAGCGGTTGGCGGAGCAGCCCTTGATTCGCTTTATTACAATCAGTGCGGCTGGAGCAACCCAGCTGGGGAAGCAGGTGGGAGTACACCTTTTGCGATTGCAACTGCACCTCGCGATACGTTGCCAGGAGCGAATTACTTTGTCAATGGAGCGGGTGCAACAGCATCTGATACTCTCTATATTTCAGCGGCATACGCATACTATGCTCTTTATGGAGAATACCCTACGGAATTCCCAAGTCCGCCATCACCCGAGGATCCATCTGCAATTTGTGAAAGCTCCTTTAACTCAGATGTATCGTGCCCATGTTCATCTAGTTCTAGTTCAGGTAGTTGCTCCTTCCCATCCAGTCCGCCAACGTCATGCAGTAGCAATCAGCAAACATTTATCAATAACTACCTCAGTTACGCAGAAACTGCATCCAGTCAAACGGGTTTGCCTGTGAGTTTTATACTTGGACATTGGGGGCTTGAGACAGCTTGGGGAACATCAGCAGGGTTACCGAGCTGTAACAATCCGGGCAATCTTGTCGTGTCAGGCCAACCAACGTGTACTACATGTGGAGGTTGCAGGGTCTCATCATTCTCAACATTGGCCGATGGTGTCAATGCCTACATTTCAGCTATGAACAACAACCACGCATTTGTGAAATGGGCATATGACAACTATGGCTTGGAAGAATCATGTAAAGCCATTGGCGGTGGTTGTGAGCCTGGCTCTGGATATACCGCTAATATTTATGCTACTGGTCGATATAACGGAGTCTATTGTGTCATCAACGGCTACGATGAAGCGGTCGATAATAACTGCTACATGAATTCAACGACTGCGGGTAACGGACAATCATATTATAGCTGTAGTGACAACATTTCGGGGTACGATGAGGGCGTGGTTCAAAACTCCTGCGTCAGCAGTTGCAATGGTTGTGGATGGGTTGGATGCAGTCTATATTCCACAGTCACATCGAATTGTCTATCCTCGTACAACTGTGTTTCGTAAGTCTGAGCGAGGCGATTTTTTTGGGCTGTTCCGTTGCATGGAACAGCCCTTTTTGTGCGCCCGGCATGGGCGTTGTCTCTACGGTGAGAGTCCGGAATGGTGAAGGTAGCAGTAGCCATTAGCTTAAGCCAAGGGTGTCCACCGTGAGGTGGAATCTGAAGGAAGGCGGCGGCAAACCTCCGACCCGAGGTTCACGAACTCCAATCGAGGCTAGCGACAGTTGGGTGAGTCTGCAAAACAAGACAAAGCCCTTGCTACCGAAGGCTGTCGAGAGTAAATGGAGCGGGTAGATGGAGGGAAAGACAACGTTCTTACCCGGGGAGGTCTGTCCGGCACGCCAGCGATGCTGGTAAGCGTTTCTGAAAGGAAACGTTGAACGGACAGAAGTCAGCAGAGGTCATACTACCTGCAAGGGGACGCCCAAGCAGGGAAGGACTGAACATGATTGTGAGGGTTGTTCATGGCAAGTTCGAGAGAGAAGCAAAGACAGCCGAATATCCCACGAGGGAGCTATCCTCAGGAGGAAGTGGTGAATCCACGGGGGACTGAGGAAGCGCCGAGTTTCTCTCCGGCACGACCCAATGAACCAGCCCGCGAGGAAAGTTGTATTGACCTGATGGAACAGGTAGTAGAGCGGGAAAACCTACTCTCAGCGCTACGCCGTGTGGAGAAGAATAAGGGAGCTGCCGGTGTCGATGGAATGGAGATAAAATCCCTTCGTCCATTCCTGATGGAAAACTGGGGGCGTATCCGAAGCGAACTCCTTCATGGAACCTACCAACCATTGCCCGTACGTCGAGTCGAAATCCCGAAGCCAGACGGTGGCGGCAAAAGGATGTTGGGAATACCAGCGGTGCTAGATCGCCTGATCCAACAGGCACTTCTGCAAGTACTGACACCCATCTTTGACCCAGAATTCTCATGGTACAGTTATGGTTTCCGCCAGGGGCGCAATGCCCACCAAGCGGTCAATCAGGCACAGATGTACATTGCCCAAGGCTACCGCTTTGTTGTGGACATGGACTTAGCTCAGTTCTTTGACCGGATGAACCACGACATGCTTATGGCACGAGTGGCTCGCAAGGCAAGAGACAAGCGAGTTCTGAAACTGATTCGTGGATACCTAAACGCAGGTGTCATGGAACACGGCGTATGTGTCTCTACCGAAGAGGGCGTTCCACAAGGCGGTCCACTCAGTCCATTACTCGCCAACATTATGTTGGATGACTTGGACAAAGAACTGACGCGACGCGGACACCGCTTCGTCAGATATGCCGATGACTGCAACGTGTACGTGAAGAGTCGCCATGCAGGAGAAAGGGTCATGGAAAGTGTGCGCAGATTTGTGGAAGAGCGACTCAAGCTTAAAGTCAATGTGGATAAGAGTGCAGTAGACCGACCGTGGAAACGCAAGTTTCTTGGGTTCTCATTCACACCTAACAAAGTGCCGCGAATTCGAATAGCACCAAAGTCACTGAAGCGATTCAAGGACAAGGTCAGACAACTTACCTCGCGAAGTCGGGGACAGTCCATGGAACAAAGACTCGATTGGCTCAACGCATATCTAAGAGGGTGGGTAGTCTACTACCGCCACGCTCAGACCCGTAGTGTGTTCGAGGACTTAGACAAGTGGATACGTCACCGATTGAGAATGTGCTTCCTTAAGCAATGGAAGAAACCTAAGACAAAGCGACGAAACCTCGTCGTCCTTGGGATTCCCGAGGAATGGGCAGTCCTGATAAGCGGTTCCCGCAAGGGCTACTGGAGACTCTCAAATACCCCACAAATGAATAAAGCCCTCGGTCTTGCCTATTGGCGTGACCGAGGACTGGTTAGCTTAGTTGAGCGATACGATGTGATTCGTTCCACAACATGAACCGCCGTATACCGAACGGTACGTACGGTGGTGTGAGAGGACGGGGTTAGTCACCCCCTCCTACTCGATTCTCACAAAATTATTGTTGAATTGGATCTACCCACTTTGGCCAAAGATTATTAGCTGGCCACCAATAGGATCCACTACCCGTTGGGGTTTGATAACTTTTCAATGTGTATCCAGAGAGGTATTTAAGCGGAGATTCTTGCGGATTTCGTATACCATTTATTAGTTGTTTATCCAAGGCACGATCTTGTTCAGGTACATAATTAAGCATTCCTAAGGATACCTTTGATGCCCATATCCTGGTTCCTTGTACTATGTCCTTCGGTGGTTCAATTGGACCCACAGAAATATCACGCAACGTAGCGTACATAGCTTTAAGAATTGGTTGACTAAATACGTAGACTTTGGTCTGAGTTTGGCTTGTAAACGTATTTGAAACGGTCGTTTTATTATTGCCATAGGGGGAATTGTTGGATGGCGCTACTGCACTTGTATTGTTTGTGGAAGTGGTATTCGTGATGTTCTTCGTTGGAGTCGAACCTGAACTCACTCCACCACCTGTCCCACATCCTGTTAGGAGCCCGACTATTGTCAATGCAATCCCTGCTGTAGTCCATTTTTTATATCGTTTCACATTGAATTACCTCCTGAGTATTTTGCACATGATGATTATACGGCAACTTTTTGAATCGTTGAATCAATCAAAATCCAATTACAGGACGGAATCAAACAACGCATGAGGCGATTCTATCAATCCCACACCCGGTCACCGTCAAACACGTCAATGCAAGCATAGACGCCGTCAGTCCCCAGATTCGTTTTTGCACAAAAACCACCCCTAGTTTCGATTGTTCACCTGTATAGACGTACCCGATACACATTTTGTGACAGGAGCATTTTTCCATCCACACGGTATATCTTCGTGACCGCAGAACAAGCTTTGTCATCATCGGACGTGCTTACCCCATCGTACCCATCTACCTCATCCCAAACACACAAAGCGTTGATAGCCTATACCAGGTGCGCGGAAATGTTGGAGAACGAGGAAGACCAGAAGCGGTTGGAACAGGTGAGTTTGCTGTTGGCGGAACAGGCCAAGGTTATCCAGGACGAACTGCTTGGCTATGCCCTCTACTGGGGACGTGGACGGGGACATGTGCAAGGACGTGATCGAGCATGACCACCTATACCCCTGAGCAGGAAGTAGCCTGGATTCGCAAGATCATACGGCATGCCCTACTCAACGAGCAAAGACGTTATCGGCGTTGGGATCGAGAAAAACTGGTGCTTAATTCCCCAACTGGTGAGGAGGAAAGCTTAGAAACCATAGATACTTTGGGGGATGAATCGGCGATTCATTTCATGGTTGATCTGGAATGGGACATGTATTTACAAACTTTAAGCCCTAAAGAACAATTCATCATTCGCGGTTTGTATTGGAAGAATCATACACAATCTGAAGTGGCTCAGAAATTAGGGATAAGTCAATCAAGAGTAAGTCAAATTCATCAAGTAGCTCTTCAAAAATTAAGGGAGATGTTAGAACGTGATTTGTAAACGGGAACATGTACATGAATTATTGAGCGAAATCCAGCAAGGACATGAAGTGGGGAATGCATTGATTCGTTGTTTTGAAGATGAGATCCGTTGCTCTATTTGTAGAAGCAGGAAAAGCCGATATGAGGACGTAGAACAAGCGATTCGAATGGCTCTGGTGAGGAATATCCAAAAAAAATTCAACAGAGCTAATAAAAATCGCAAGTCGAAGTGCTTTTAAAGAGTAGAGGGGCAAAACGAAAGCCCCTCACCACTCCGGCCGGGTGGAATTCATAAACTTGGAGGAGATTTAAATGACAACTTTTCAAGAAGTATGTGGAACGGAATCAGGGTTTTTAAATAATTCTGAGGTCATTAGTTGGGCACAACAAGAATCTAACCTTGCATATATTCCTGTTGCACTCATTTTAGCTCAATGGATATATGAAGGAGCCTGGGATTGTAAGTCTATTGCCGTCAACTGCAATAATCCAGGCAATGCAAATTCAGGGTACTTTTCAAATTCAAGTTGTATAACTACCTATGCGGCGGCTGAATGTTCGTATGCGCCTGGTTATGCTGGAAGCGATACGGGGTTAAATGGTGCACTCATGAACGGTGATATCTACAATGCCGCTTATTGTGAAGTTTCTAATATGTATTTTACAGCTTCGCTGACACCGGGGGGACTAGAACTATATAATTATGCTTCCCAATATGGATGGGACGTTCTGTCAAATGGAATGTACAATGCTCTATACCAGTTGGGAGACTATACGCCAGTTTGGGCTACGAGTAAATATACTACAAATAATCTATTCAGAAGCGAAAGCAACCCGTACCCTTCAACAGTTTCCGGAAGTGGATTAGTCTACCTTATTCAAGTACATGGATTACAAGAGTATGACTACGTATATAGTGGCTAAAAATATATAACAATAGAAGATACTATTTGGAATCTTAAATGAAACCAAATAGTATCTCCTATTATTTTTGAGATTCCTTAGTTTTCGATTGGAGATAGGTAGGATTGGAGAATTGAAAAGAATCTAAAACATATGAAGCTAATTTTTTATAATCAGGTTTGTTGGGAATAATAATAGATAATTCAGCACTTGTATACTCACCATAATCTGATTTAGTAATTTCTAAAACATTATTTTTTTCAAGTTGATATTCAAGCAATGTAAATCCATAGGAAGTTTTGAATGGTTTATATAAAAGGACATTCTCGCTTTTTTTGGGCTCATAATCTTTTAAAGACTGATAGGATACAGGTACAACATTGTAACCACCTACAGCTAAAATCAATGCATCGTGAGATACATTATTCCAACCTAACTCATTAGAGAATGATTGTGATATAAATTTTGTAGCTTCTAAACCATCTCTATCCGTTGGTTGCGCTCCAATTTTCCAGCCATTATTATCAGGGAAATCGATTGAAAAACCATATGCCTGATTATGATAGAATTTATATTTGAATTTTGGATAATGAATATTCTTCACTTGTTGATGATTGGTTAAAGAATTATCAATGCTCTTTACATCGCTAAAGCTTGGATGAGTCCCACACCCGGTCACCGTCAAACACGTCAATGCAAGCATAGACGCCGTCAGTCCCCAGATTCGTTTTTGCACGAAAACCACCCCTAGTTTCGACTGTTCACCTGTATAGACGTACCCGCTACACATTTTGTGACAGGGGCATTTTTCCATCCACACGGTATATCTTCGTGACCGCAGAGCGTGTTCTGTCATCATCGGACGTGCTTACCCCATCGTACCCATCTACCTCATCCCAAACGCACAAAGCGTTGATAGCCTATACCAGGTGCGCGGAAATGTTGGAGAACGAGGAAGACCAGAAGCGGTTGGAACAGGTGAGTTTGTTGTTGGCTGAACAGGCTAAGGTTATCCAGGACGAACTGCTTGGCTATGCCCTCTACTGGGGCCGTGGACGGGGACATGTGCAAGGACGTGATCGAGCATGACCACCTATACCCCTGAGCAGGAAGTAGCCTGGATTCGCAAGATCATACGCCACGCCATGCTAGATGAATATCGGAAGTGGAAACGGTGGAATCGGGAAGTTCTGATACTCAATGCACCAGTGGATATGGAAAATGGTGAAGAACGGATAGAGCAAATACCCGATCCAGCATCAATGGCTTGGGAAGAAAAGATAGCCCTTCGTGAAATACTGACGCATCTGCCTCCAAGAGAGCAACAGGTTCTACAAGCTCTGTATGACGAAGGACGTACCCAACGGGAAGTGGCTGAGCAATTGGGAATGAGTCAGATGATGGTGAGCAAAATTCATCGCCAGGCGATCCAACATATCCGAGAGAGGTTATTGTCATGAAATGCTCGATAGAGAAAGTGCATTCACTGCTGAATGAAACTGATACGGGAAGAGAAGAAGCAATGGTTCAACTGTATGAGTGTTTTGAAGACGAAATCACGCAAATTTCCAGGATGTTACCGGAGAAAAGCCGTGGAGACGGGAAACAGAGAGCTTGTATGCAATTGGTGTTGGAATGGACGAAAAAAATCCATGCAGATGGTTTTCAAAAGTGTAAGTTCAAACGCTGTAAAGAGTAGAGGGGCAAAACGAAAGCCCCTCACCACTCCGGCCGGGTGGAATTCATAAACTTGGAGGAGATTTAAATGGCCTATTGGGGATTTGACTCAGCATCTACTGTAAATTCAAGTATGATCAGTTGTTTAGCAAATAACGGAGCACCTACTAGTGAAATTTCTTTCATTCTTCGATACGTTGATAATTTGTCAGGAGTTCACGATGGTCTTACTATTTCAGAGGTTGACTACATCCATAGTCTTGGTATTTCACTAGGCTTAATTTATGGAAGTATCCCTCATGAAACGTTGTCTTTCCAAGATGGTATAAATATCGCAAATACAGCAGCGCAATTAGCAGCCGATCTTGGAACTCCAACTTATGTCACCATTTATGCTGACTTAGGAACTTCTTATGATGACTATATTACCGCGGAGTTTCTAGAAGGTTACGCATATCAGTTGACTGTCAATACAGCGTATCATCCCGGATTTTATGGTAATGTCGGTACAGATTCAGCGTTTGATAACGCATTTTCTACAGCATACAACGATCCAACGTACGGTTCCTATATTGCCAACGCCCAATTATGGAGTGCTGAACCAGAACCAGTTGGCTGTACTTCAATTGCTGGGGCACCTGCTTATGAACCGTACTATCCGCCAAATACTGACTTTGGGCAACCTCAAGTATGGCAATATGCTGAGTCATGTGGTTGTAATATTGATGAAGATCAATCTACAATTCCACCTGGTAATGAACGTTGGTGGAATGCTTAAAAATGAGGCGGAATTATCCGCCTCATTTTTTGGTGCGCCCTGCATGGGCGATAACTTGGCGGTGAAAGTCCGCTGCGGAGGTTGGTTGTTACCAACCGCTAGCTAAGAACAAGGGTGCTGACCGCGAGATGGGATCTGGAGAAAGCTGGGGGCAAAGCCCCGATCTGAGGACCACGAACCCATGGTGAGGCTGTCGTATTCAGGCGAGTCTGCCAGACAAAACGAAGCCCCATACAGCCAAGGGATACGGCAGTAAATTGGGCAGGTATATGGGGTGAAAGTTATCGTTCTTATCCGGGGAGATCTGCTAGCACGTGCGGGTAAATCAAGTGATATGCTCAAACAACCCTTGTCGCAAGGCAAGACTGCACTAGCAGAAGTCAGCAGACGCCATCGTACGATGCAAAGCATCGGAAGGGCTGAACGTCATGCAGTGGATATCAGTGGCTAGTTCGAGAAGTTGGTGTAAAGAGCAGAATCCATAATTAGTGGGACTCCTTGTGAAAGGGACAGTTAAAGCCTCGACGATTCACAAGTGAGGGCTTAATCAACTCCGGCAAGAATCATACATCATCCCATCAACTATGTGGTCATAGTTGGGCAAGCATGTCGAACCGCCGTATGCGGACCCGCATATACGGTGGTGTGGGGAGACGGGGGCTAAGAAAGCCCCCTCTGACCCGATTATTCAGTTTGGAATTTGAATAGAATAATGAGTTCCCGGCAAACCTAAAATATATTTTGGGGGTTGAAGTCCTGAATATCCTTTTAAAGCAACAACTTCTTTTGTCTTAGTAATCAATTGACCGTTTATTAAATTAATACCCATGTATGCACCGACAGAAGGTGAACCCAAAAGAACGTTATCCCCAACGAAATGGAGTATATCAAACATGGGAGAGGGTCCCCAACCAAAATATACAGGTTCAGAATTATAACTTACTCCTATCGCTATGCCGTTAGAGGGACTTTTGTAAAAATCCAAAATAAAAATTTTATGATTCAATGTTCCAGTAAAGGATTCAACTTTTTGAAATTTATTTTGAGAATAAGTCAGCTGTGTATGTTGATCTGTGTACCCATTAGGTATAGCGTTGGGCATGTTCGAGCCAGTTATCAATTGAACATTTTTTCCCAAAAAAATATTTGTTTTTGTAGAGTTTGTTGTAGATGATGAATGTTCATTGGTAGAATGACTGTCATTCATTTGAGAAGAAACTGTTGTAGATTGTTGAAGTTTTTTCGCTTTATCCTTTTGATTTTGCTCTTTAGAACCTGATGGATTGGTTTGTGTTGTACCTACAGTAATAGTAGAAGGCGATGAAACTTGGCTCTTTGCGTTACTTGTAGTACCACACCCGGTCACCGTCAAACACGTCAATGCAAGCATAGACGCCGTCAGTCCCCAGATTTGTTTTTGCACAAAAACCACCCCTAGTTTCGATTGTTCACCTGTATAGACGTACCCGATACACATTTTGTGACAGGAGCATTTTTCCATCCACACGGTATATCTTCGTGACCGCAGAGCGTGTTCTGTCGGTTACAGGCTTGTTCCAACGTCCTATTTTGGTTACAATCTCCAAAAACGGAAGTGAACCTACATGCGTATACAGGATACACGCTTTGTGGTGCTGGATACAGAGACGACAGGTCTAGAGCCAACCATCCATCGGATTGTAGATATTTCACTGGTCGAGGTGAGCAAAAACGGCATTCGCCCACTCTATCAGACGCTTGTCAATCCCCAACAAACGATACCGCCGGAAGCTTCGGAAGTGCATCACATCACCAATCGACAGGTCAAAGACAAACCCACATGGGAAGAAGTGTGGCCAAACATTCTGACGCATATCCAGGACGCTGTACTGGTGGCCCATAATGCCAAGTTTGATCGGTCTTTCTTGCCGGAAACCCATCGTCCGTGGATCTGTTCCTACCGTTTAGCTCGTCATTTGTGGCCAGAAGCACAGAAACACACCAATCAATACCTGCGTTATTGGCTTGGCCTTGAACTCGACGCAGATATGGCACATAGCGCAGCGGGAGATACATTTGTGACCGCGCATGTGTTTTGGCAAGAATTGCTCACTTATCGAAAACGTATGGCTCAAAGTGACCAGGTCGAAGAATTGATAGCCTATGCCGCTTCACGCATCCCTATTACGACGATGCCTTTTGGCAAGTACAAAGGAAAACCGTTAGAAGATGTGCCAATCGATTATATTCAATGGGCATTAAAGAATCTTGAGGATATGGAAGAGGACCTTTATACGGCTCTACAGGAACGTTGGGCATCCTATACGAGCACTCAAGGACGCGTTGTCTGAAATGAACCACCATGTTACGCTTACTTTCTTGATCTGGCTCGTTGGGTGTATAGGAGCACCGACTGTCATCACCTACTTTTTCACCAGACATCAAACACAAACGACGCAACTCGCCACTACTTGGATAGCAGCAGCCACAGGATTTGTGGCATGGCTTGTTCTGATATCTAACATCCAAAATTGATGTTTTTTTGACGTTTTTCTAATCCACAAACATGGTACGCTCCTTGTAGAAAGTGTACTTCTCCACAAAGGGGTGTATTTTTTATGTTGGGGCGCAGTCATATGGGAATTGGCGCAGTGGGTGCTGTCGTGGCCACACCTTTTCTACTCCACGAATCCTGGGAACCCATGCGCCGCCTTCTAAGCCACAGTTGGCGGACAATCCCGCACATGCTCATCTTGCAAGCCATTCTTGTCGCAGCGTTTGTCATCGGCTCACTTTTGCCTGATCTCGATGAACCGAATGCGCTCGCTTCTCGCGATTTGGAGCGCTTCATGGCCTTGCCCGTCTTTGCCTTGTTGGTTGGCATGGTGTTTTTGCTTCACAGAGAAACCTCTCTCGACGCTTGGGGAATAGTTATCGTATTGACGCTTGCCTTTCGGACTTCTCGCAATCTTTCCAGACGTTTGGGATTGGGACTCATTGCGGTACTCCTCGCGTATCTCGCCTGGAAACATCATCTATCTTGGCAGGCGACCATCCCTATCGCCCTTTGGTGTGTAGGCGCCATGTTCTCCAAACATCGTACCTTCACGCACAGCCTTATCGCTGTTTTTATGCTCGGGTACGGGCTTTGGCACGTCCATACCGTTTTTTCTGACGTACATGTAGCGGTTCTTGGTCTTATGATTGGCTACATCCTGCATCTGATTGCGGATGCCATAGCGGGAGGCGTACCGCTGTTTTGGCCTTGGTCGAAGCGATTGGGGATGCGAATCCTCACTACGGGAAGTGCCTGGGACCATATGATTGGCGGATTGACTGTGTTTGGCTTCCTCGCTCTGGCGTTGTTGTAGGAGGTGGTTAACAGGTGAACGCGATGAAACCACCGGTACTTCTTCCTCCTGCGGATATGGCCAGATGGTTGGCTAGCCCGTGGTTCTGGATCGTCATAGCGATAGGTGCTTTTTACGGTCTGTATCGCACCGTATACCGCGTTTTTGGCACACTCATCACAGCCTGTACGATGGCGTTTCTTGTCATTATTGGATATATCGTGGCCAAAGTTCATCAACACGTGGCCTCGTGGCAACAACAGGTTCTTCACCCTGTACCCACTTCGCTCTTTACAGTGGCCAAGGGATCACCCTTGCAGGGCTTAACGGCTCAATCACAAACACTCAATACAACGAATCCTGTGGTTCATGAAAATCCCTGGGTAATCGCTCTTGTATGTGTGGTGGGAGGGGTCATCCTAGTACTCTATCTGATCTATCGGATGCTGCCTGCTCACCAAAGAGCCAAATGGCAGTCAGCTTTCTCTTGGGTCTCGTTGGATGAAACCCAACCCATCCCAAAAGAAGATTACCCTATTTCTCCCATCGAACTAGCTGTCGATCGCGACACAGGAAAGCCTATTCGCATCGAGGGAAAAGATCGCTTTTTAAATACCGCTTTACTAGGCAGTATTGGTACAGGAAAAACCAGCCGTATCCTTTTGAAGGCGATCTATCAAGATCTCAAGGCAATGGCAGAAGGTTGGCAGATGGATGTCATCGTCGTTGAGCCGGATGGAGAATTCTCCGAAAAGGCCATTCAAACGGCCCGCTCCTTTGGTCTATCGGTGGATATCATCGATCTTCGCAGTGATGATGAGGAAGACCAAACTTTTTTAGATAGTACGGTTTCCTTCAACCCTTTTGGCGGCGGGAATATCGCCGATATTTTGAATAATGTACAAGCTGCTTTGAAAGAGAAAATGGGCAAACAAGAAGGATTTTTCCAAAACGCACAAGATGGCTTGCTACGCAGTGTCATTCAAATACAAGTTTCCCTTTGGCCTCAAACAGACTTCCTTCAGTTTGCCAATTTGGTGACGGATATTTTCCATTTCCGTGCCATTTGTCAAATGATACAAGACTGTTCCTCTCAAGAAACCAGAAATTTCAAACCATCTGGAAAAAAATCCGATCCACTCGATGAATTCACTGCCCAATGGGAACACGAGAGGGCGGATGTGGTAGCCAGATTTCAAGCGCTTCCTCCCAATACGCAAAACATGGTGTCTGCCGTAGCTCGCTCTTTTTTAATCGATACAAGAAACGAGCAAAAACTGGATCAACTCGAAAAAATCACCCAAGGGCTCAAAATTGTTGTGGGGGAAATCGCGTATAACCCACGTCTGCAAAATGTCTTGGGAACATCCCGCTTGCCAGGACTCAATCTGAAAGAACTACTCAATCCTGAAGGGCCACGTCCAGGACGGTTGGTGACGGTCATTACCGGGAATCAGCCGGAGGGCAAACTGTTTGGAAAACTCTTTCTGGTCACACTCAAGATGTATACACTGCGACGCAAAGGGAATGAAAATACCCGGCGTCCCGTTTACTTGTATGTGGATGAATTTGCGGTCTATGGAACGGAGGCCTACACCGAAATGTTTTCGCAGGCACGCAAATATCGGGTAGGTCAAATGCTCGCCTATCAAGCACGTGCACAGCTGCTCGACGTCAGCAAGAAGTTCCAGGACGTCGTAGAAGGGAGTTGCCGGAACAAAATTTACTTTCCATCTCCTTCTCCGGATGATGCTAAATTCTTGGAACATGCACTCGGTTCGATCCGTCAGGTTCGGGAAACACATTCCGAAAATAAACTTGGTTTCTTTGGCTTTGACAATCGCAATCTGGATCGGAAAGTCAGTCGAACAGAAGCCGTCGATCCGCGTTTTCGCGTGGAAGACTTGTCATATGGTCTCAAGGCCAACGAAGCGATTTTTTCGATCACTCAAAACAATGAGGCGCAACGTCCTGTCGTAGGCATCACATCCTATGCGGAAGATTGGTTAAAGCAACATCCATTAAAGAGATCAGTTCAATCCTCAAAACGTTTGGAGAAGTGGATTCCATCCACTGGACACAAGGCATCTATCCAACCATCAGAAATGGTCGTCATGAAAAATGCATCTGAACCTGACACATGGCCGGAAAGAATACCGATTCAGCCATGGAAAGAACAGAAATCTATACCTTCGAAACAGTCAGCCACAACAGCGGGTACAACGCCTGTCATGCCCAGTTTCCGCAAGTTGACTCATCAGGCGATCCCACAGTCAGAACCACAAGCTATCCAACGGATCGACTTGAAAAAGCAAAATGCTGCTGATGGAACTATAAGTTTCTTGCAATGTCCGATGTGTGAGAAACCTTTAACCTTAATGGAACGGGATGGAAAGGAAAAGTGGATCTGTGAATCTTGTGGTTTTCAGAGAAAGAAGCGATAAAAGTTGACGATATGATGACGCTTAATAAGACGTTGAAAATGGTATGGTTGAGATAGTTATGATTATCAACGAACTGGAGTGTGATTTAAATGGAAAACGTCCGTGTCGTCTATGTGAATACTTTTGCTGATGGATCGCGAAGCTCGGAACCCCTGGCACTAACAGAAACCGACTTTCGGATGGCTGTGCCGAACTGGAAGCGGGCGAAAACGGTCGTACAAGTTTACCTGCTTGGTATGGAGAAGGTGGAAGTGGATGGAGTTCAAAGAACCTTTTTCATTGGTGATGTCGGCGCAGGCAAAGTGATGATGCCCATCGAGCCTGAGTATTCTGGCCTTGAAACTGGACAAGATCCATTTGATCTCATTGGTCGTTGGGTTTGCGGCATGGTTCAGGATTTTGATATCAAGGATGCCGGTAACATGACGATGTTGATCAATCGTACACAAGGATTGGCGATTCTGCGTCGTCTAAACGCCGAACGTGTTCGACAGGTAGGAAACAAAGCCACAGGCATTATTCGAGCGGTTCGAAGAACTTCTTACTTGGTCGATGTCGGAGGTTACTTAGCTATACTGCCTAAGAAATGGTATGACTGGGTGGAGGAAAATCGCCAAAAAGGTCACATTGGAGAAGAATTTCCTGTACGAATCATGCGCGTGATCGATGGACAAAGAATCGTGGTCAGCAGATGTCATCTGATAGAAAATCCATTTGAGACACATATGAAACTAGAAAAAGGAACTATGGCCAAAGTTACTGTGAAATATTATCGGGAGCGGGTTATTATGGGGGAAATTCATCCTGGCTTTCTGGTTCGAATTAATCCTGTCGGTTTAAGAATCCCCCCAAACGTGGCGAAATTTTAATGATTGAAATTCTCGGTCAAGATCATCAAGGTTATTACGGCATACCCGTATTGATGAAAGAGGAAGCCTGAATGCTCCGCTCCCGAATAGGGGGCGGTTTTTTTGTTGCTTGACAGACAGAAAAATCTGCTAGAGAATGAAGCCATAAAGAATACCCCATAGAAAACTCCATGTCTCCACCAGTGAGACTCTAGGCTGGTAATAGCTTAGGACGCACGTGGGTGAAGCGGATAGGAAGGTTCGGGTCTCTTCGGGCACCTATCGGTTCTGAGGGAAGCGGAGTAGCGACAGCGAAGAAACTTCCAGGAATCAGAACAAAAAGGCTTTAGCAGTATCCCTTCGCGGAACAAAGCGGCTGCCGTGCGGTAAGGAGAAAGAGACGATCTCCTGGCTGAGATGCCAACGAGACCTGACGAGTCTGATCGAGGGAATCAGGCCCCAAGGCACAATCAAGATGGGTCAGGTGCCTTGCGTGCCTCACAAGCTTCCAGAGGACTGAATCACATCCATCCATGGGTCCGAAGCTTGGAAGAGGAGAACACGCCCGACGAAAACATGGATGGGGAAGTACCCAACGCTCCAAGAGAGCGAACCATCGAAGTGAGCGCCAAGAAACCTGGTCGGAGTAGCCAAAGCCAAGAAGCCCGCCGTCATGGAGTAGCGAGAGCGAAGAAGTGAAGGATGGGTGGAGTAGTGGAGGCGAAGAAGTCAGGTGGAGTAGCGCGAGACGCAAAAGTAAGCGTTCCATGAACTGAATGAGGGCAAAGAGCCCAACCGTGAAACGAACCACGGAGACACAAGAAGAAGTTTTTCCGACTGCGAAAAAGCAGAGGTGGAAAGGCTTATTTGTGTTTCGGTGGCTTTTTGTCGTTTCACGGAACACGAAAGGAGCGGTACCAAGTGTTGAATCGACCACGAGGAGGGACTTGGTATGGGATGGGTCAAAATTGGCGAGATCGCCGAGCAGGCAGGTCTCCAACTCACACCCGTTAGTCGTTATCGTCCCGACCAGGTGAAAGCTGATCATTGCCCATTCTGTGGGGATATCAAGGGGAACCTGGAACTGAACCTCGACAAAGACCTCTTTCACTGCTGGGCTTGTGACAGTAAAGGTGGTGTGATTGCCTTTTACGCCAAGCTCCATGGCCTATCCGATACGGTCGCCAAACAAAAACTTTATCCTCATCACCGGACCCGCAAATTGCATCCGGCAGAGCGTTTAACCACGGCACAACTTCAAGAGATTGGATTTCAATCCCTCCATCGACACCCCAAAACGAAACCTGCTCGCATGTCTCATGAAGAATGGGCAGCATATCGAAAACGACAACTGGACTGGATTTGGCAGACGTGGTGTGAACACGTACAGGCTGAACAGGAAATCGAACGCCGTTTGGCCAGACTGTTTGCCACGCAAGAACAGCATCCACACACACTAAAAAGTGTGAATGAACCTTGGATGAAGGAGGCATGACATATGCCTATCAAAGGTCGAAGTGACATCTATCGAGTGCCGCGTGTCGGAAAAATTCACCTGGGCGTGAAAAAAGTCTCGGACAAGAGTGGACATGAGTATCCATCTGCTGTGGATTACTTTGTCGTCAAGGCGGATGACACGACCAGTGAAGCGGCAGCCCAAGCGTTTCAAAGCGTCTATGGGGATAAACCACGAGAAATTACCATCTGTTTCCCTTCCGACGATCCCGATCAGTTCTTTCCCCAATGGCT